>JAYSZD010000213.1:0-2014 GCA_043738185.1 Hymenobacter sp.
TTCAGCGACTGCTCGCCGGCGGTGAGGCGAATTTCGGCCACGTTGCGGCCCAGCTTCAGGGCAGCGGCGGGCAGCACGAGGTGCTCGTTGCGGTGGTCGAGGGGCACGGGCTGCCCGTTCACGGTGAGACTGCGCAGGTTGGTTGTGGGCGCTTTGAAATCGAGCTGCACTGGCTGCCGGGGGTCGCGCAGGGTGAAGGCCACGGACTCCACTGCGGCAATGGGCTCGGTTTTCTGGGCCGGAATGGTCAGGTTGAGGTCGTACGCCACGCGGCTGGTGTTCTTTTTGCGGGCCACGGCCAGGGCTTCGGAAACGCCGGTGGTGACGGGCGGAAGCGCGACCGCCGAGACTGCGGCAGCCTCGGCGGCGGGTGGCGTGGTGGTGCTGGACAAGAGCTGGCGCTGGCAGGCCATGGCCAGCACGGCCAGCAGAAACGCGCCGGCCCTGCCATATTTACGGAAGCTGAAACTCATCAGGAAAAAGTCAGTGCTAAGAACTCCAAATGTAACCGCAAGCCCGTGAGCGCTGTCCTCGAACCACTTGCCGGGCGCGCTCCCAACGTGCGGCTTTATCCGTTGGGCGACGCGGCCCTCGTGCTCGAATTTGGCGACAGCATCAGCCCCGGTACCCACCGCGCCATCCAGGCTTTCAGCGCCCACCTCAGTCAGCACCCTTTTGCAGGCCTGCGCGAGGTGGTGCCCGCTTTCACCACCCTCACCGTGTACTACGACCCCTGGCAAGCCAGCGAAAACGGCCACTACGCACCCTATGACCGGGTAGCCGGCCAGCTACGTGCGCTGCTGGCTGCCCCTGCCGCCGCCGAAGCTGCTGCTGAAACCGCCACGGTAGAAATTCCGGTGTGCTACGGTGGCAAATTCGGCCCCGACCTGGCCTTTGTGGCCGAACATACCGGCCTGTCGCCCGACGAGGTAATTGCCCGGCACTGCGCGCCCGACTACCTCGTGCATATGATTGGCTTTGCTCCCGGCTTCCCCTACCTGGGCGGGCTGGACGCCGCGCTGGCCACGCCCCGCAAAGCGCAGCCGCGCCCGCTGGTGCCAGCCGGCGCGGTGGGCATTGCCGGGCCGCAAACGGGCATTTACTCCCTGCCCACGCCGGGCGGCTGGCAGCTCATCGGCCGCACGCCGCTGCGGCTCTTCAACCCGGCCTGGGCCCAGCCCAGCCGGCTGCAGGCGGGCCAGCCCCTGCGCTTTGTGCCCATCAGCATAGCCGAATTTCAGCGGCTCCAGCAGCATGAGTCTTAACATTCTGCGACCCGGCCTGCTCACCACCGTGCAGGACCTCGGCCGGAACGGCTACCAGAAAGACGGCATCATTGTGAGCGGCGCCATGGACACCACGGCCCTGCGCGTGGCCAACCTGCTAGTGGGCAATGCAGAAGACGCCGCCGGCCTCGAAATCATCCTGCTAGGCCCCAAAGTCCGCTTTGAGGCCGATTGCCTCATTGCCCTTACGGGCGCCCACCTTTCGCCTACCCTCAACGGCCAGCCGGTGCGCCTGCACCGCGCTACCTGGGTGGCAGCGGGCGTGGAGCTGGCCTTTGGGGCGCCCGTGGCGGGCAGCCGGGCCTACCTGGCCGTGGCCGGCGGCCTGGCCGTTGCGCCGGTGCTGGGCAGCCGGTCTACGTACCTGCGGGCCAGCTTTGGTGGGCTGCACGGCCGGGCCCTGCAGGCCGGCGATATAATTCCCTGCGGCGCCCCCACCAGCAGTGGGCTAAAGCTGCTGCGCGAACTGGCCCAGGCTGCACCTGATGCCACCTGGAAGCAAGCCCGCTGGACTCCGGCCCCAATCCTTTGCCCCAGGCCTGGAGCGCGGCCACTTATTCGGGCCATTCGCGGGCCGGAATTCGAGCAGTTTTCACCCGACTCGCAGCGTGATTTCTGGCAGCAAAGCTTCCTGGTCACCAACGAGGCCGACCGCATGGGCTACCGCTTGCACGGCCCCGCCTTAAACCGAGCCAATAACGCGGAGCTGCTGTCTACGGCCGTCACCT
>JAYSZD010000214.1:0-13578 GCA_043738185.1 Hymenobacter sp.
ATTTTACGGGCATCAAAACTGCCTTGTGGAATCAAAAGCTGGCTTTGGGCGAAGGCCTGTGGGTTGAGGGGACCGTGGCGCTGCCCAAAACCGGCGCGCCCGTCTGGGTTTGCCTGCGGGCGGCGGGTACCGTTCGGGATTCGGTGCGGGTGGCGGCGGGCGGCGGCGCATTCCGGCTGCGCTACCAGCCCAAGGCGGCGGGGCTGACACGCTACACGCTGGAGCTGCGCCGCGACGGCCAGCTGCTGGCTACTGAGCCCGTGCCGGTCGAGATTACCACGCCCACTTTGCCGGCAGTTTTGCTGCTGACTACTACGCCAGCTTTCGAATTCAAATTCCTGAAAAACTACCTGGGCGAGGCCCACTACCCGGTAGCCCTCCGCACCACCGTTAGCCGGGGCATGGTGCAGACCGACTTTGTAAATCAGCCAAAAAAAGCGCTCAATCGCCTCACTCCGGCCCTGTTGAGTAGTTATGCGCTGGTGGTTGCCGATGCTGCCACGCTGGCCGGCCTGGCGGGGGGCGAAGCGCAGGCGCTGCAGGCTGCCATCGGGACGGGCCGGCTTGGGCTGGTGGTGCTGGCCGAGGCCGCGCCCCTGCCCCGTACGGTTCCCATGCGAACAGATTTTGTCATCCTGCCCCGAGCGGCGGCCCAAGCCGTACCCCAAGTGCTGACGTGGGCCGAAGCCCCGGCGGAGGCGCGCACGGCCGTTCCCGCGCAACTGCGTCCGGCCCCGGCCTTGCGGTCGCTGGTTTCGGGGCCGGGCCAGGCGCTGGTGGCCGCCAGCCGGCGCGCGGGGCTGGGTTTCGTAGTCGTATCGGTGGTGCCCGAAACCTTTCGCTGGGCGCTGCAAGGGCAGTCGGCGGTGTACGCCTCGTTTTGGAACCGGCTGCTGACTGCGGCGACCCCACCGGCGCAACCGGCCGCTACCTGGCATGCCGGCGCCCGCTGGCCCCGCCCGCTGCATCCGCTCACCCTGCATTTGGCTGCTACTTTGCCCGAAGTGCAACCCACCGTCAGCCTGGCTTCAGGTGGTGCTGCGATACGACTAGCTTTGCGCCAGGACTCGCGCTTGCCGGAGTGGAGCACCGGGCTTTTCTGGCCTTCCGCCGCCGGTTGGCATCAGGTACGGGGACCGGGGCGCACGGCCCACAGCTTTTACGTTTTCCCGGATTCGGTCTGGCAAGGGCCCGAATTGCAGCTGCGCCAACAAGCCGTAGCGCAATACGCCGCCAAAGCTCAGGCGGCGCCTCAGCCTACCGACACCATACAGGTGCCCTGGCCGGCGGCGTGGTTCTTCGGCTTGTTCCTGCTGGCGGCCGGCTACCTGTGGCTCGAAGAAAAGCTCTGATAAGTCCGCTGATGCACGCTTCCGACGCACTGCCTCCTGGCACCGAGCCTCTAACTCGCCGGTGAACAAGTCGCGGCAGAGTCGCAAAAATCGTCCGCTCTCCCGAGCCCGAGGGTCGGAGACGGGCGCCAGCACCTCCCAAGCATTTTCCACGGCATAAAAAAAGCTCCTGCTACGGCAGGAGCTTTTTTTATTTAAACACTACTCGCACCTGAAACGGTGAGGGCGGCAATTGGCAAGCTAGTTTTTCTGCACGCGGCGAACGGCGGTTACCGCGCCTTGGCGTACTTCGAGCAGGTAGACACCGGCAGCCAGGCTGGCGGGCAGCTCCATCTGCTGGTTGGCAGCGAGGGCGGCGTGGGCCACCACCAAACGGCCGGCCAGGTCGCGCAGGGCAACCGTAGCGGCGCCGGCTTTCGGCAGCGACACGGTGATGCGGTCGGTGGCCGGATTGGGCGACACTGTCAGGCCGGGCATGGCCTTGCTGGCGTTGGTAGCCGAGGCCACGAAGTCCGTGATGGTGATGTCATCAATGCTGATGCGCGGCGCAGCGCCACCTGTAGTCAACGTATTAGAGTGCGAAATCCGGAAACGCACGTTGCCAACCTGATTCACCGTGAAAGTGTACGGCGTCAGAGTCGTGGTAAGCGCAGTGGGGGCACCGGGCACCACAGTGTAGGTAGTACCACCATCGGCAGACATTTCCAGCGCGAAAGTAGCAGTAGCATCAGAACCGTATAGCGCGGCATTGAGGGTAATTACGCCCGCTCCATTGGCCTTGTCGAAGTCCATTGCGATGAAACCTCCAGTGCGAATCCGGGCCGACTTCAAGCCATTGAACTTATCGGCAAACGAGGTACCAAGCAGCGCGTTGCTGAAATTCCAGCTGCCACTATTAAGTGTAACCAGTCCGGCGCCATAGCCGCCTTTAGTACCGGTTTCAAAATTCTCGAACGCACCAGCAGTGCTGGGGTTCGACACGGTGAACGTGAAGGCGTTGGACGTGACACTACCGTTGCTCACCGAAACCGGGAAGCTACCAGCCGTCGTCAGCGCACTGGCGGGGATGGTCACAGTCAGGGTAGTAGCCGTGCTGCTGGTCTGGGTGTAGCTCACGCTGTTGAAGTTGACCGTGGAAGTAGGCGTGAAGCCCGTGCCGGTGATGGTCAGGACTACATCGGGGCCACCGGCCACCTGGGCGTTGGGCGAGAGCGCCGTGATGGCGGCCGCTACCGTGAACGTGGTTAGGCTGGTGGCGGTGCCGCCGGCCGTGGTCACGACAATAGCGCCGCTGGTAGCACCAGCAGGCACATCAAACGTAACCGAAGTAGCGCTCACGACCACGAAGTTGGTGACGGCTGTGCCGTTGAGCGTGGCACCGGTGGCGCCGGTGAAATTGGTGCCGGTCACAGTTACCGCAGTGCCCACAGGGCCGGAATCCGGCGTGAAGCTGGTGATAGTAGGCGTGGGAGCGGCCACGGCCGTTACCGTACCCACAACGGCCACGTTGGCAGTGGTAGCGCCGGTGCTGGCCACGGTCAGGTTGCCAGCGAACGCACCAACAGCAGCGCCGGTGAGGCGCACGTAAACGAGCGTATTAGCAGCCGTACCCGCTGTTTGGGCCACCGTTACGGACGAAGCAAAATCAGTGGTAGCGCTCAGCGACACCTCGTAGCCAGTGGGGGCCGTCACCACTACATCAGCCGTGAGCGTGGTGCCGCCTACCGTTACAGTCTGGGTAGTCGAAGGCGTGCCCACGACGGCGGTAAATGCCGTGAGGGTGGTCGGCGTAGCCGTAACCGTGGCCGTGGCGGCGGTGCCGCAGGCATTGGTGTTAAGCGGCGCATCGGTAGCGGTGAGGACCACGGGGGTAGTGCCCCCTGAAGGATTTACGGTATTGGCCCCGCTGGGCCAGATGCCGTCGGCATCGGAAGCGCAGCCCACCACGGTACCATCCACCACGGAGCGCTGCTCCACGCGCAGCACCTTACCGGCCGCGTTGGGCACGAGCGTAGTCCAATCGCCGGCCGTGGTCGAGTAAGCCGCGGGTACGCTGGCAATGGTAGCACCAGTGGCCTCCACTACCGTTACGCCCAGGGGACGGCCGGTACCGGCCACGTTATCGTACACGGCCACCAGGTTTTTGGGAGTCGCCGCCGAGCTGCCTTTCAATACGGTGGCATCGGTGGCGGTAGAGCCGGTGCCCAGCGCCAGTACGGTCATGGTCTGGTCCAGGGCAAGGCGCTTCTCCACTACGGTTGGGGTAGCATCCGGGGCCAGCACGATGGTCATATACACCGAATTGCCGGCCGTGAAGCGCGCATTACCAGTATTTACGAAACCAAACCAGCCGGTGTAGGTGCCAGCGGCGTCGGTGGTAAAAGTGGCGTAGCCACCGGCCAGCGTCAGGCTAGCCGAGGTGGAGTAAGTATAGGTGGTGGCAGCAGGCGTGACACCTGGGATAATCAGCAGCGGATTGCCAGCCCCGGTCACAGCGCCACCCAAATCGGTGCTGATGCCGGCCTGATTATAGTAACGATACAACGTGCTGGGAGTGAGATTACTAACCGTGGCCCGGTAGAGCACCGGTAGCCGGGTGGCGGTACCGCTGCTAGTGTACTGGGGCACCACCAAGCCGGTAAAATTTGCCTGAGTCAGGTTCTGTGCGAAGCTGGCCAGGGGCAGCGCCAGGGCTACCAGGGCCAGCAGGGTACGCCGCCAGAGAGGAGTATTTTGTTTAATCATGAGAGTTGGTAAAATGGTGTATTGAATCAAGAAGAACTTACGGCAAAGCTACGGCCATTCGACGAAAGCCAGCGGCCAGCAGCAGGTTATAAAATAATCATCAATGCAAATCAGTGCCTGCTACTCCCAGAGCGGATAGTGCTCCAGGTGCACTTCCTGCTCGAAGAAGATGCGCGTGCTCTCCTCGAAGGAGCGGGTGAAGTCCGACACGTAGAAATGGTGGACCGGAGCAGCCACGGCGGCCGGGGCCAGCAGCCCGTGCGCCGCCAGATACGCCTCGGCATCGGCGGCCACCACGTCGGAGGCGTCCAGCACGTCTACCTGGCCGGCGTAATAGTGCGCAATCTGTTCCTTAATAAGCGGGTAGTGCGTGCAGGCCAGCACCAGCGCGCTGATGTCGGCCAGGGCGGCGTTGCCGAGGTAGGCGCCAATAATATCGTCGCTGATGGAATTCCGGAAAAAGCCTTCTTCTATCATCGGCACCAGCAGCGGAGTGGCCAGGGAATGCAACTCCACGCCAGCGTCAAGGTCGTCCACCTTCTTTTTGTAGACGTTGGAGTTCACCGTCTGCTTCGTACCAATAAGGCCCACGCGCCGGCCGGGATACGCGCGGCCCAGGTGCGCCACAATGGGGTCGATAACGTTCAGGACCCGCGCTTTGGAGCCCACATACTCGCGCACCAGCTCGTAGGCCGCGGCTGAGGCCGAGTTGCAGGCAATCATTATCAGCTTGCAGTTTTGACGCAGCAGCAGGTCGCAAATCTTGACGGAATATGCCTGGATGGCGGCGGCGCTCTTGTCGCCGTAGGGCAGGTGGGCCGTGTCGCCGAAGTACACGATGCGCTCGTGGGGCAGGCGCCGGGCCACGGCGCGGGCCACGGTGAGCCCGCCAATGCCGGAGTCGAACATGCCGATGGGCCGGGTATCCGTGGCCAGGACGGCAGAAAAGGGCGCGGAAGTGGCAATTATCATGCGGCAAAGGTAGGAGCCGGGCGCGCCCGGCCCGGCAGTACGACCACGGGCGGCGGGCAGCGGCCAAGAGCCACTGCTGGCTTTCAGCTCTATTAAAAATATTCTATATTTCGCGCACCTCTCAGAAATCCCACTGTTTATGAGTACTATCTTGGCCGAAATTGACCGCGCCCTGGCCGGCCACAATCCTAGCTTTGGCCGGCCCGTGGCCATTTATCTGGGAGAGCGCAAGCTTACCCAACTCACGCTTGACGTGGCCCGCTCGCCTCTCCCCGACCTCAGCACCGACGCCGGCCGGCCCCTCACCTACCGCAATCTGGAGCTGCTGCGGGACGAAGTGCATGTCGACGGCGTGCGGGTGATATAGAGCTGTTTGAATTAATAAAAACGGTCGTGCTGAGCTTGTCGAAGCATGACCGTTTCAAATGGATTTTCAACTTATTCAGCTTTTTAAGTACCGAATCTGTATACGGTAGTTGAACGAGCATAGATTCTCCAGCCACTCTCTCACTCAGCCACTCCCAGCAGCGGCTGGAGCACGGTCCACACGTTACGGGCCAGAATGCGGTGGCCGGCCGGGGTTGGGTGAATGCCATCGGGCTGGTTCAGGCGACGGTCGCCCCCCACGCCTTGCAGCAGGAAGGGAATCAGGACCAGCTTATTCTCAGCCGCAATTTTCTGGTAAAGGGCTTTAAAATCGGCGGCGTAGGAGGCCCCGAGGTTGGGCGGAATCTGCATGCCGGCCAGCACAATCCGGGCGTTGGGACTGCGGCGGCGCACAGTATCGATGATGGCTTGCAGGTTGCGGCGCGTGTCGGTGAGGGGCAGGCCGCGCAGACCGTCGTTGCCGCCCAGCTCCAGCACGAACACGTCGACGGGCTGGCGCAGCACCCAGCCCACGCGGCTACGCCCACCGGCCGTGGTTTCGCCGCTCAGCCCGGCGTTGATGACGGTGTAGCCGAGGCCCAGGGAATCGATTTTTTGGCCCACCAGCGCCGGAAAGGCCTGGTCGGGCTCCACACCGTAGCCGGCCGTGAGGCTATTGCCGAAGAACAGCAGGCGCTTTTCGCCGGTGCTAGTCGCCTCATTCGCTGGTGGTTTGGTGGTTGAAGCGACGGTTTGGGACGCGGCCGTGTCGGTGGTCGGGCCGGAATTGCAGGCACCCAGGGCCAGGGCCAGAAGCGCAGCAAAAGAGAAACGAGCGAAATTCATGGGCAGCATTTTGAGCACAAAGCCGTAAAGGTGGAAAACAAAGCAAAGGTTTTGGCGTCTTCCTTAACGTTATGAAACGACGCACGGCCCGCTTACGTGCCGTGAGCAACCCCCAATCATTCAGGCCGCCCGAAGATTCGTCCGTGCTGAGCAGCGTCAACATCGGTTGCATCCACGATACAATTCGCAACAAACTGATTTGGCAGCAGCCCGCAGAACGAGCCTTCGGCATTTGCCAATACATTCTGCATGAGCATTTTAAAAGTCGATAACCTTACCAAAACCTACGCCAGCGCCGGGCATGAGCTCACGGTGCTTCAGGCCGTGAGCTTCGAGCTGACGGCGGGCGACACCTTCGCCATCGTCGGCCCCTCGGGCTCGGGCAAAACCACGCTCCTGGGCCTGTGCGCCGGCCTCGACCGCGCCACCTCGGGCAGCGTGTGGGTCAAGGGCATTCAACTTGATAGCCTGAGCGAAGACCAGCGGGCAGCCGTCCGCAGCGAACACGTGGGCTTTATTTTCCAGAACTTCCAGCTCCTGCCCACGCTCACGGCGCTCGAAAACGTGCTGGTGCCGCTGGAGCTGCGCGGGCAGCGCGGCGCTTCCAAAACGGCGCTGGCCCTGCTCGACCGCGTGGGCCTGGCCGACCGGGCGGCCCACTACCCGGCCCAGCTTTCGGGCGGCGAGCAGCAGCGCGTGTCGCTGGCCCGCGCCTTCGCCAACCGCCCCGCGCTGCTCTTTGCCGACGAGCCCACCGGCAACCTCGACCCCGACACCAGCGAGCGGGTCGTCAATCTGCTCTTCGAATTGAACCGGGAAGCTGGCACCACCCTCGTGCTCGTGACCCACGACCTGGAGCTGGCCGCGCGCACCCAGCGCACCCTGCGCCTGCGCGGCGGCGCCGTACTGTCCGATTACAATAACGCTGCTTATGTCCAGCCCCGTGCGTAGCCCGCGGCCGGCTATGCAGCCGGGCATGGGCTGGCTGCTGCGCATGGCGTGGCGCGACAGCCGCCGCAGCCGGGCGCGGCTGCTGCTGTTCATGGCCAGCATCGTGCTGGGCATTGCGGCGCTGGTGGGCATCAATTCGTTTGGCGATAACCTGGCGCGCAGCATCGACGAGCAGGCGCGCGAGCTGCTGGGCGCCGACCTGGTGCTGGATGCCAACCAGCCTTTCGCCCAGGAGCTGGAACCCGCTTTGCAGCGACTTGGTGAGGCCCGAATTCAGGAAATCACCTTTGCTTCGCTGGCCGAGTTCCGGCCCGGCCGGGGCGTGCGGCTGGTGCAGGTGCGCGCCCGCGACGGCGGCTTTTTCTACGGCGACTGGCAAACCGAACCCCGGAACGCGGCCCGGCGCTTTGGACAGCCGGGCACTGCCCCCGGCGCCCTGGTCGACGAGGTGCTACTGGCGCAGTTTGGGGCCAAAATCGGGGATTCGGTGCAAGTGGGGCAAATTACGCTGCCCATTGTGGGACGGGTGCTGAAGACGCCGGGGCAGTCCGGCTTTAGCAGCGCGGTGGCACCCACGGTCTTTATTCCGGCCGCGCTGGTGGCCAACACGGGCCTGGTGCAGCGCGGCAGCCGGGTGCAGTACAAACGCTCGTACCAGTTTGCGCCCGGCACCGACGTGGCCGCAGCCATCAAGCCCCTGCAAACCCGCCTCGACAAAGCCGACATCGATACCGACACCGTGGCCGAGCGCCAGCAACAGATTGGCCGCTCCTTCGCCGACCTCACCCGCTACCTGAGCCTGGTGGCGTTTGTGGCGCTGCTGCTGGGCTGCGTGGGCGTGGCCAGCGCCGTGAACCTGTATGTGCGCGAAAAGCTGGCCTCCGTGGCCGTGCTGCGCTGCCTGGGCGCCAGCGGCCGCCAGGCACTGCTGATTTATTTGCTGCAAACGGCCGGCCTGGGTTTGGTGGGCGCCGTGCTGGGCGCGGCGCTGGGTGCCGCCGTGCAGGGCCTGCTCCCGCGGGTGCTGGGCGATTTTCTGCCGGTAACCATTGCCGTGCGCTTGTCGTGGCCGGCCGTGGGCACGGGCCTGGTCACGGGCCTGCTGATGGCGGTGCTGTTTGCGCTGCTGCCGCTGCTGAGCGTCCGGCGGGTATCGCCGCTGCGGGTATTGCGGGCGGCTTTTGAGGACGATACCGCCGCGCCCGACCCGCTGCGCGCCCTCGTAATAAGCGCCATTGGCTTGTTCATTCTGGGCTTTGCTTACAACCAGACCCGCGACTGGAAGCTCACGCTGGGCTTTGGAGCCGGGCTGCTGGCGGCGTTTGCCGCGCTGGCGGGCCTGGGCCGCCTGCTGATGGCTGTGGTGCGGCGCTTTTTCCCGGCGGGCTGGGGCTATGCCTGGCGCCAGGGCCTGGCCAATCTGTACCGTCCGCAAAACCAAACGCTTACCCTGATTACTTCCATTGGCCTGGGCACGTTTCTACTGGCCACGCTTTTCCTGACACAGGCCCTGCTGCTGGGCCGGGTGCAGCTGGCCTCCACCGGCGCGCAGGCCAATCTGGTGTTATTCGACATTCAGTCCGAACAGGTTTCCGGCGTCGAAAGCCTGTTGCGGGCCCAGCGGCTGCCGGTTTTGCTGCGGGTTCCCATCGTAACGATGCGCCTGACCGCCATCAACGGCCGCTCAACCACTTCGCTGAAGAAAGATACTGCCAGCGGCATTCCGCCGTGGGTTCTTTCCCGCGAGTACCGCGTAACCTACCGCGACTCGCTGAACTCCTCCGAAAAGCTGCTGGCCGGCACCGTACCGTCTCGCCGGGCCGATGGCACGCCGCTGATTTCGGTGGATGGCGGCTACCTGGAGCGGGCCAGGCTCAAGCTGGGCGACACGCTGGATTTCAACGTGCAGGGCGCGCCGTTGCGCACCATCGTGGGCGGCACCCGCGCGGTAGACCGCAGCCAGGTGCAGCCCAGCTTTCTGGTGCTGTTTCCGGCCGGCGTGCTGGAACAGGCCCCGCAATTTCATGTGCTGCTCACGCGCACCGACAGCACGGCGGCGCTGGCGGCGGTGCAGCAGGCCCTGGTGCGGCAGTTTCCGAACGTGTCGGCCATCGACCTGAACCTGATACTGCAAACCCTGGATGACATCGTGGGCAAAATCTCCTTCGTCATCCGCTTCATGGCGGGTTTCAGCATCCTCACGGGCCTGCTGGTCCTCAGCAGCTCGGTGGTTATCAGCCGCTACCAGCGGGTGCGCGAAAGCGTGCTGCTGCGCACGCTTTCGCGCCAGCCGCGCCCAGATTCTGCGCATCACGCTCATCGAATACGGGCTGCTGGGGCTAATGGCCTCGCTGGCCGGCATTCTGCTGGCGGTGCTGGCGGCGTGGGCGCTGGCGTTCTGGGTGTTTGAGGTGGGTTTTGGAACGGCGGTGCTGCCGCTGCTGGGCCTGTCCGCACTGGTCACGGCACTCACCGCCGGCATCGGCCTGTTCAATAGCCGCGACGTGCTGCGCCGCTCGCCGCTGGAGGTGCTGCGGGCCGAGGGCTGAGGCTACCGAGAAGCCCGGAGGCACAGTCAGCCTCCTCTTCATCCGCCAAATAGCTGCCGCCACGGAATGATGAACGGCAGGACCAGCACCCAAGCCAGAAAAAACCAGGCCATGCCCGCCGGCACCGGTTGGCCGGCGCGCACGGCGGGCCAGCCCACCACCAACAACCAGGTACCCTTGTACACCAGCTGCAGCACCAATACGGCCGCGAATGGCCGCGGCCACGCCAGCCCCAGGCCCGATAGCACGGCAATGGCCAGCCACAGGCAGCCCACCAGCCGCATGGTTTCGGTGGGCGGATACGCGCCCTCGAACACGGTGCGGGCCGCAGTGGGCGGCGAGAACAAAGAGCTGAGGCCAATCCAGCCCGCGACCAAAACGTTGGCGGCGTACACGATGCGAAGCAGAAGCATATGAGGAAGAGAAGAGTTACCAGAATTTTCGGCCGACGCCGATTTTGACGACCGGGTACACGCGGGGCGCGTCGGCGTTCAGGGCCGGGCCGAGGCCGGCGCGGGCATCGGCGGTCCAGCGCGGGCCCAAGGGCCAGGCGTGGCCGTAGCCGGCGTAGGGCAGCACGGTCGTCCGGTTGTCGGCCCGCAGCAGTACGTCGCGCACCAGGGCCGAACCCACAAACACGAAGCCGCCCCGCATGGGCTGGCGTAGGTAATAGCGCACGTTCAGGCCGTGCACGCGCCGGAAGTTCGTTTCACCTTGCAGCGTGAGCGCCCCTCCCGCCCGTACTTCCACCGTGAGCAGCGGCGTGAAAGGGAGCAGCAAGCTCAATCGCACGCTGACGCGAGGTACCAGCGGCGGCGGGGCAGCAGCCAGCAACCCCTGCGCCCGTCCGACGAGCGGAGCGCTGCTCAGCAGCACCAGCACGACAGTTTTCATTGCTCCGCCTGGGCTTTGATGGCTTCAAGCACTTTCGGCAGCAGCGCCCGGTACTCCCGGCCCAACGCCCACCCGAACAGCCCCTTGCTCAAGCCGGAGAACCACACCTCGTGCGTGAATTGCGTTTGCCCTTCGGCCAGTCCGAGCGTTCGCCGCACGTACAAAGCCCCGAGGGGCAGTTGGGTGCGTAGCGTGTACGAGCGCCCCGGTTCCACAGCCACCAGTTCGAAGGTGGCTTTGAGGCCCTTGTCGGGCACCACGGTGCCGCGGGTGCCCACGGCGAAGGGTCCGGCCAGGGCGGCTTGCTTCAGGGCGATATCCCAGCTGGGCCACTGTCCCACATTGGTCCAGATGGCCCAGATGCGGGCCGGCGGGGCCGTGGTGCGCCGGGTGCACGAAAACCGGGTGTTGGTGTCGGGCGCAGTGGGCGGCGTGAAACCGACGGATGCAGGCGCGGGAAGTGGCATGGCGAGGAGCGTAAGGATGCCGCAAAGTTGCCGGGCCTCCCGGCCTCCTACACTGCACTTATGTTACATTCCGCCGAATGCGGCTGAGCGACTGCGGCGCGATGCCCAGGTAGGAGGCCAGGTGCCGCACCGGCACCCGCTGCACCAGGCGGGGGCGGTCGCGCAGCAGGGTGCGGTAGCGGGCTTCGGCGGTTTCGGTTTGCAGCTCTTCCAGGATGTTTTCGGTATAATACTGCACTTGCTGGGTGAGCAGCCGCACGAAAATGGCCCAGGCCGGCACGGCTTCCAGCAGCGCGAAGGCTTCGGCGGCGGGCAGCTGCCAGAGTGTGCTAGCCTCCAGGGCTTCCACGTTTTCGGTGGCCGGCTGCTGCCCGGCAAAGCTTCGTTGCGAAGTGAAGACGTACGGGGCTTCGGTGAAGAACTTGGTCACGTCGCGGCCGTCCTTCCACACGAAAAAGCGCATCAGCCCGCTTTCCAAAAAGTACAGGTGCCGGCATACGCGCCCGGCTTCAATCAGAAGCGTGCCGGCCGCCACGCTACGCGCTTCCAGCCGCGCCGCCACCAGCGCCCACTCCGCATCGCTGATGGCGGTTAAGGTGGCGATAAACTCCCGGAAAGGATGGCGCAAAGCGACGAAAGGTGTCATGGCATTCAGGAACAAGGTTATGCCTTCTCTGTTCGAGGCCGTCCGTCAATAGGCAGCCCAATAGCCGCGACGTGCTGCGCCGCTCCCCACTCGAAGGGCTGCACTCGGAAGGATAGTTTCGGGCCCGAACGAAAAAGCAAAGGGCCGGATGCTAACTCGTAGCATCCGGCCCCAGTTGCTTCTTACCGCGCAGCCTTTAGGCAGGGCTGCGCGATAAAAGCTGAAAACCTACTTCGTCCGCACTGCGATTTCGACGCGGCGGTTTTCCTGCCGGCCGCTGGCGGTGGCGTTGGTGGCTACGGGTTGGGCTTCGCCCATGGGCTCCACGCTCAGGCGGGCAGCATCAATTTTGCCATTGGCCACCAGGTAGTTTTTCACGGCTTCGGCGCGCTGCTCGCTGAGCTCTTTGTTGTAGCTTTTATCGCCGCGCGAATCGGCGAAACCCATCACGCGCACCTGGCCCTGGCCGTAGCGCTTGCCAATAGAACCGGTAATCTGGTCGAGAGCGGCGGCGGCGGTGGGCTTGACAACGGCCTTATCGGTATCGAAGAGTACCGTTTCGTCCACGCTGTATACGTTGTAGTTCTCGTCGCTGCGCACGGTCACATCGGTCCCGGTAATCTCGTCGTATTTCACATCGGCCAGCTTGGCCCTGGTCATGTCCCAGGAGTTGTCCACGGCGGCGGCGCCATTGGCCATCATGGCGCCGGCAGTCTGGCCGTCGCGGGCCATCACAGCCGTATCCTGCCCGGCTTCGCCGAGCTGGTCTTTGGTTTCAGATTGTTTGGTTTCGCAGCTGGCCAGCAGGGCGGCGGCGGCAAATAAGGAAAGAAGGTGCTTGTGCATGGTGAAAGAAGAAATGGGAAAAAGAATAGTCCCCATACGGTTTCGGTCCTGATGGGTTATCGCCGGGCGCACAGCCCCTGTTTACGGAGTAGGGTAATTGTTACGCGGTAGCCTCAGCGTTGAGTTGGGGTTGGGATTGGGTCGGCTCAATTTCGTCTTACAGGCTGGCTTCAGGTTTGACTTTTTTCGTCCCAACCAAGTTGCTTTCCTCTGGTTTCTTCCCGGACGTACATTTGGGTATAATCTCTGCTTCCTATGACCAAGCTGCTCTCGCTCGTTGCCTGCCTCGTTTGCCTGTCGCCCGCCGTGGCGCAGCAGGCGCCCAAAAAGCCGCTCGACCATACGGTTTACGATGGATGGGAAAGCGTGGCGAACCAGAAAATCAGCCCCAACGGCAAGTACGTCCTCTACCAGGTGAAGCCCCAGCAGGGCGATGCCACGCTGTACATCAAAACGGCCAGTAACCGCACGCTGCAGCAAATCAGCCGCGGCGACTCGGCCCTGTTTTCGGCCGATTCCAAATACGCCGTTTTCCAGATAAAGCCGCTGTACAAAGACGTGCGGCAGGCCAGAATCAAGAAGAGAAAGCCCGAGGACATGCCCAAGGATTCGCTGGGAATTTTGGCCCTGGAAACCGGCAAGCTCACCAAATTTGCCAACGTGAAGTCGTTTCAATTGGCCGAGAAGGCTTCGGTGCTGGCCTTTCTGGCCACGAAGCCACTGCTGAAAGACGACAAGCCCAAAGCGCCCGCCGATACGCTGAAGAAGCTCACCGACGACCTGCTCGACGCCAAAAAAGCCGGCGCCACGCTCACCGTCGTTAACCTGGCAACCGGGAAGGTGCGCGAGTTTGCTTCGGCCACGGACTACCAGCTGAGCAAGCTGGGCAATCGGACGGCGTTTGCGGTGGCGGCGCCCAAGAAAAGTAAGGATATCAAGTCGGG
>JAYSZD010000215.1:0-2012 GCA_043738185.1 Hymenobacter sp.
GCCGGCGTGGCCGTCAGTGCCTGCTCCAACAAGGTAATACTATTGGAGTTTCGCTGGAGAAAGGCCAGATTGGCCGCAAGCAGAAACGTAAACCGCGGCCCAAACTCCGCAAATTTGCGGTTATCTGGCCCTTGCAGCAGTACCCGACCCGCTTCCAGATAAGCTACTGACCGGGCAAAGTGGCGCGACCGGTACAAGGCGTGGGCCAGCATGTAGAGCAGTCGCAACTGGTAGCTGCGCTGCGCGGGCGCAAAGCCGTGGCGCCGCTCCATGAGCCGGTAGCAGCGCTCGATGAACACAGCAAAGGAGGCAAAATCGCGCCGCACGAGCATGGCACTGCGGGCAATGGACATAAGCCGGCACAGCAGCGACGGCGACCGGGCAAACGCTTCCTGCAGGTCGTACTCCCCCAAAATATCGTGCATGAGGGTGTCGAGTGGTTCGCCGGCGCGGCCGCGCTTGCGGGCCTCACCCAGGCGTAGGCGCAGCAGGCTGTCGGCAATGTTAGCGCGCTCCTCTTCGTCGGCCGCTTTTTTATTGATGTGGCGCCGGGCAATTATTTCGGGTAGCGGCTCGGCGTGCGGCGAGTTGGCGTACTGAATCTGTAGGTTGTACACGGCATTGAGCGGCTCGTACTGCTCGTTGTCGTGCGCCAGTTTTTCGGCTTTGCGCAGCGTGCTCCAGGCCAGGCGCGGAATACCGGCTTCGAACAGGTACTGGGCCAGGGTGAGCTGCCCACGCACCGAAGCGGCCGCCGTGGTATCGAGCTGCCGCTGGCGAAGCAGCAGAAAATCGGTGAGGTGGCGCAGCAAGCGCTTGCGCAGCGCGTAGTAGGCTACCGGGTTGGGCGCTTCGGGGTAGAGCTTGGCAATGAGCTGGGGGCTGCTGAGCTCCTTGGCCTGCACCAGCAGTTCGTAGAGGCGCGAGTCTTGCCGGCCGGCCGCCTTGCGCCGCTGCCGCTGAATGAATACGCCGAAGTCGCGGCGTTCGTCGGGGCCAAGCGTTAGTAGCGTGGTGCGCAGGTCGTCCATGGCAGCAAATTACGCCGCGCGGGCCAGCAGTTTCCACAAAAGCGCGGGCGGCGCTATGTAGCACTCACTCAGGGCTTCTGCGGCAGTGGCCATGCTGCGCCACCTACGTCTGCCGCCGCTGGCACCAGGCCGGCCCCTGCAACCCAAGGCTTACACACAGAGTAAAAGCCAATTATCTTTTACCGTTACTTTCATTAGCGGTAACTATTTATCAATTTTTCTTTCCAAAATCATGAAATTCTCCCTCAAAACTCTTTTTTTACTTGCGGCCTTTGGCGCTTTTGCCACTACTTCCTGCTCGGAGCAGAAAGCTGAAAATGCTGTCGACAACGCCGGCAATGCCGTGGAAAACGCCGCCGAGAACACCGGCAACGCCATGGATAATGCCGTGGATAACGCCAAAGAGGACATCGCCCGCGAGCCCGGCGACACTGCCGTGGTGCGCGAGCAGCCTGCCAATGGCGTAGTAGAGGAAACCTCCACCACTCCTCAGAACTAAGAATTAACTCTCCTTTGCTAAAGACCCGCTACCATCGTAGCGGGTCTTTTTATTTGACAGCGGGCATCCAACCACTTTTTGATAAGTCATTTTTATACATTATAATTTCTTGATGAACAATACTTTAAAATACAAGTACGGGCTAATTCGAAGTCGGATATTTTCAAAAATGCATTAGCATCTGGTTCTGCATTCATACACATTTGCGCATGGTTCCACTTTAACGCCTTCCATCATGCGCGCCTTCTTACTCTTTGCATTACTGGCCTTGTTGAGCAGTGCCGCTCAGGCCCAAGACTTGCTCACGAAACGTAGCGGCGAAGAACTCGCCGTGAAAGTGGTAGAAATCACCCCTGCGGAGGTGAAATACCGCCGTACTGACAACCCCGACGGCCCGCTCATCACCGTGTGGCGCACCGATGTTTTCATGATTCGCTACGCCAACGGTGCCAAGGAACTATTCGACAAGGCGGGTGCTGCTG
>JAYSZD010000216.1:0-4913 GCA_043738185.1 Hymenobacter sp.
GTGGCCTCGGACGTGTAGGTCCGCGTCGCCATGCCCGTGGTGGGGAGCTCCAGGTGCAGCCGGGGAAAGGCACCCGGGGGCTCGCCGAATCGGTGGCCGGCGATGCCGTTGAGGGAATCCACCCGGTGGCCGAACGGAAACGCGGGGGGCGTGGCCGCGGGGGCCGCCCCGGCCGCGGTGGTCGGGTTTGGCGACGAGCAACCGGAGAGCAGCAGCCCGTTGGCGAGCAACAGGAGCGCGGGAAGGAGGGCGGGGTGGCGGGATGGGCACTGCATGGGCGAGAAAAGGGTAAGCGAGGAAAAGGGGGGAGGTCCCGGCCCCGGCTGCCGGGTGCACGGGCGTTGGCCGGTTCGCTGCGGGCTCCGCGCAGCGCCGGCAACCGCCCGCGAACGGCGGCGCGGATTTGTTTCTGGTCCGAACGGCGGGGACGATGGCACGGACCGGACGGCGGGCCGCCAGGTGGCCCGTCGCGAAAGGGCGAAAGGCCCCCTTGAAGAGATAAGAGGGAGCGAGGCCAGGGGCCGGGTCCGGCCGCTTGCCCACGCGGGTCGCTACGCGGCACCCGGCACGGCGCGGACGCGGTCCAGCGCCTCCACCCGCGCGAGGAGAGCGGCGCGGGCCTGGTCCGGGTCCGCGCCGTCTTTTTCGCGCGGGTCCGGGACCTTGGTCCAGAAGTACACTTCGACCCTGGCGTGGTGTCGGACCAAATCCGTGGCCAGCTGGTAGACCGCAGGGCCGCAAGCCCGCGGGTTGGCTTCGAGTTCGGCCAGCGCGCTCAGGACCTCGTCCGGGCAATTCATCGGCTGCCGGGTGTAATAGAGCTGGCGCGGCCCGTGCCCCGCCCGTGCTAAGGCGACGTCCGGCAGGGAGTGCAGGTGTTGCGCCACGCGGGCCAGGTCGTTCGCGTCGAGGGAGACGGTTTCCGGCCCCACCAGCAGGTCGGGTTGCAGCGTCCGCAACGCGCTGGCCCACGTCCCTTTGAGCATGGGGGGGAACTTTCCTCCCAGATTATCTCGAACGGAGCGCTCGGCCTGTGAGAGCTGTTCGGGCGTCGCTTGCGCGAAGGGGATGTACAGGGCAGTGGGTGCTGGGAGCGGAGAGGTGGTGGATTTCATGGAGAAGAGAAGGTGATTTTTGACTCACAGGCAACCATTAGGCGGCCGCTTGACGGTGCGGAAAACAAGGTGATGTTGCAGGCCTTCGACCAGTATTTGCCGCGTTTGCACGGGGCTGGAGCCGACTACTGTCGGTCGAATTGTCCCCGCCGACCACTTGCCGCCTGGAGGGAGACGACCCGCTCCCGGTAACGCTGAACTTGCTGGCCTCGCGGGCGCAGCGATTGGAAATGCCGCCCAGCGAACTGCTGCGTTTCCGTGTGCTCCCACGTTCCGCCGCGCAGTAGTCGTTGCGCCGCGAAGGCACCCGCAGGCTTAGGCTAATCTGCTCTGCAGTTGGGAGTGTCCTCTCCTGCCTAAGCAGATACCTTATACCGGCAAATAAGCCACACGTTGAAGCAGTAAAAGGGCTGGGGCAGCGAGCAGGCCCGGCGCAAACATACGAAGCTTATTTGATAATGTGGACTTATGTGTCCACGGTTAATGGCGAGCTTTAGCAGAGCTTGCAAACGTGAAAAAACCAGCCAGTGGGCAAGCTTTTGGGCTTCATTTGCGGCATTTGCGCGAGCGCCGTGGCTGGAGTCAGCAGGCGCTCGCGGATGTGGCTGACATCACCAAGAAAACGGTTTACCGCATCGAGACAGCGCAGACGTCGCCCACGCTGGACGTGTTGACCTGTTTGGCCGAAGGCCTGGAGATTTCGCTGCCGGAACTGCTCCATTTTGGGGTGACTGCCCCAAGCCGCCTTTAGCCAACCCACTCGCGCGGGCAGGGCCTAGCCAGTTGCTTGCCGGCGGCCAAGCGGGCGTGGCCAAGCGGTTGAACCGTCCATTTGGGTGCTTGACCCTGTTTTCGGTGCCCCCACGGGCCATCGCGGCGCAAACGCCGGCCCGCGGCGGCCCGCTACCGGTTCGGTGCCCTCACCGGCCGGCTGCCCAGTGAACACTGAACCCGTGGGTCCCGAACAGGTCCCTAGAGCTTCAGCGAAGCACGAACTTCCGGGAGGCCGGATGCGGCCCAGCAGGTGCTCGACTTCGGCACTATCTCGCAAGGAGGGATGCCTGCTCGGAATGCCCGACGGCAGGAGCGGCGCGCTGGCTAGGTTCCAGCACCAGGCCTGCACCACCTGTTCAGCGAGCGGACCGGGGTGGGCCAGGTGACGGAGCAGCGCGTAGAGCCGGGGGCCGCAGGCCGTGGCAGCTGCGGCTACTTCGGGCAGGGCCCACGCCGCTAGCTTGCTGGTCTGGATGCGGTCCTGGGCCAGGTGCAGAGCCGGAAGCCCATACACTGGCGGGTGAAGCTGGGGCAGCTCCGGAGCAGCAGCCAGGTGTTGGGCGAGTTGGGTCAGGTCCGTCTCGGCCAGGGCAACAGCGGGGCCGGTGAGCCACAGGTCGGGTTGGCGTTGGGCTAGGGCGTGGGGCCAGGTGCTGGCACGCAGGGAAGGGAAATCGGCCCCGAGGCGCTGCTGCAGGTGGTCTGCCGCCAGCTTGCGCTGGGCCGTCGTGGCCCGGTGATAGGGGAGACGCACGCCGGTGGGCGGGGCAAAAAAGGCAGGGTAATAGGGCATAGCAAGGACGTGGACGCGTTAATGGCGAAGCGTGGAATGGTAAGCAGAAGGGTACATGGGCGTACAGCGCCCCTAGCAGGGCAAGTGGGCGGGGCGGCGCTGAGGAATGCTCCGGGAGCTAGGATGCGGTCGTTTCGCCGGCCAGGGGCGGGTCGGGGCGTGAGGGTCCTTTCCGAACCCGCAGCGTCTCACTTTCCTGCCAGTCGTGGCGCAGCTGCCGGGCTTCCTTTTTCAGGAACTGACGGCGCTCGCGCAGGGCTTGGCCGAGCAGGTCGATGACCTGCACCCCCGCCTCCCGCTCCGTGGCCACGGTTAGCGTCCGGGTGACGGAGTGCAGGGTGAGGGCCACGATGCCTTCCAATTCCAGGGCCAGCAGCTGGTGTTGCTGGGTTCGGGCCACTTTGCGGGCCCGGCGGACCTGCCGTAGCTGCTTGCTATACCACATGGCCGGCCATTGAAATGAAGGAGGAGTGGCCGGCGGGGTGCCGATGGCCAAGCGCGGCAGTCATGTTGCGCAACCAGCGGGTGAGCTGCTGGGCGTCCTCGCACTCGTGGATGTAGTGGTTGGCCAATAGTTGCTCTTGGGGCGAGAAGAGCGGGTTGCCGAAGAACACGGCAGACAGGGCGTGGCGGAGCGGGCCAAGCACGGGATGCCCAGTTACATGCGTTTCCATGTAATTTTGGGGTAAGGTTTGCAAGAACCCAACCGTAGTACCTGCTCGACACAGGTGCTATATCGGAGGCCACCCCCAGCAAGGGGTGGTCTCTTTTGCTTACTACGAGGTAGGTTGTTCTACTTGAACAGCGTAAAGATAGTGAATAAATAGTGTAACACTAGTGTTTAACTATCGCATGGGCTATATTTATTTGTAGAAGGCGTGTCTAGTGTAATTACATTTGCATTATGGAAAGCCCGAAAGTCCGACCCTCACGTAGACCGTTACTTAGTGTAGAATGTGATACTGAAGACCAAAGAGAATACTTTGGTCGTGTAGCTAAAGCGAGGGGGGTAAGTGTGGCAGCATTGGTCCGACTACTTCTCTTGGATGAAGGCCGACGACTTGGTTTGCAAGCGCCTGAATAATCGATGGTTTTATCCTGACTCCGTCTTTATCGGCAAATGATATAAGAGTTAAAATGGCCAGGCTTTTTTGAAATAGATGGATGCAAATAGTCACCGAATTATGATAAGAAATCAATAGAATTCGACTACACTTTTGGTGCAGGCTACAACTGGTCTAACTTATCAATCTCTTTCTTCACCTCTGCCATTAATGCCTGCTCAGTGGGTAGATAGAGCTGATACTTACTGGCTACAATGGTCTGATTATCGGCCGGGAGGCTGATTTTCACCACCGCATCGTTCTTGTCGGCGCAGAGCAGGATGCCGATGGTGGGATTTTCGTGGGGCAGCTTCTCCAGGCGGTCGTAGTAGTTGACGTACATCTGGAGTTGGCCCAGGTCCTGGTGGGTGAGCTTGTCGGTCTTGGTTTCGACCAGCACGAAGCACTGCAGCAGCCGGTTGTAGAAAACGAGGTCCACAAAGAAGTCGTCGCCGTCCAGGTGCAGGCGCTGCTGCCGGGCCACGAACGAAAAGCCGTTGCCCAGCTCCAGCAGAAACTCCTGCAGGTGCGTTATCAGCGCAGTTTCCAAGTCACGCTCGTAGTAGGCGGCTTCCCGCTTCAGGCCCAGAAACTCCAGCACCATGGGGTCTTTGATGATGTCGCTGGCCTCCGTGGGCGGCTTTTCCTGGCGGGCAACGGCCAGCACGGCGGCCACGTCATTGCTCAGCAGCAGGCGCTCGAAGAACTGGCTGTTCACCTGTCGTTCCAGCTGCCGGGCCGACCAGTTGTTTTTGCTCGCTTCAGCCAGGTAGAATTCGCGCTTGTCGGGGTTATCGAGGCTGATGAGCGTTTTGTAGTGCGTCCAGCTCAATTGCGTCCGCAGTGCGGACGCAATCGGGAAAGGGCGGTAAAACTGGCGGTAGCGTTCCAGTTGACGGCCCGAAAACCCGCTGCCAAACTGCGGCTGTAGCTCCGCAGCCAAGCCCTTGATGAGGCGACTCCCGTAGGCGGCCCGGTCGGCCCCGTGCTGCTCTTCTTCCAGAATAACCTGTCCAATGTGCCAGTACAGAAGCACCCGCTCGGCATCGACGGCGCTCACCGCCCGTTCGCGCGCCTGCGTGATGAGGCTGCGCACAGTGGTCAGTAATTCCGGGTTTATGAGCATAT
>JAYSZD010000217.1:0-2011 GCA_043738185.1 Hymenobacter sp.
CGCATCGAAGACGGCTTTGCGCTGCCGCCGCTGGCTGATTTTGAGCGGGTGATTACGCCGCGCACGCGGGCGGTACTCATCTGCAACCCCAGCAACCCCACCGGCTACGTGTACAGCCGCGCCGAGCTGGAAAGCATTCTGGGCCTGTGCCAGTCGCACCAGCTGTATCTGCTGTCGGACGAGGCATATCGGGAGTTTTGCTACGATGCCCCCTACGTGAGCGCCCTGCAGCTGCCGGGCGCCGCGCCCCATGTGGTGGTGGTAGATACCATCTCGAAGCGATACAGCGCGTGCGGGGCGCGCATCGGGGCGCTGGTCACGCTCAATGAGGAGGTGTACACTGCCGCTTTCCGCTTTGCCCAAATGCGGGTGAGCCCGCCCGGCCTGGGCATGCTGCTGGCCGAAGCCGCAGCCGACCTGCCGGAGTCTTTCTTCGACGAGAGCAAGGCCGAATACCTGGCCCGGCGCGACCTCACCGTGGCGCGCCTACAGGCCATGCCGGGCGTGGTGTGCCCCCGGCCCGGTGGCGCGTTCTACGTGCTGGCCCACTTGCCCGTCGACGACAGCGAGTCCTTTGGCCAGTGGCTGCTGGAAAGCTTTTCCTACGAAAACCAAACCCTGATGCTCTCGCCGGCCAACGGCTTTTACCACACGCTGGGACTGGGCCGGCAGGAAGTACGCATCGCCTACGTGCTCAACCGCACCGACTTGGCCGCAGCCCTCACCTGCCTGGAGCACGCGCTACGTGAATACCCCGGCCGCACCACGGCGGCCTCGGCTTTGGCAGCCACCACGCTGCCCTCTTAACTAATACCTGCGCCCCAATTTCCGCTCATGACGCCCACCATCACCCCAACCACCGAAGCCCCCACCAAAGACTACCGCGCGCCGCTGCGGTTCTGGCACTGGGGCAACTCCCTGCTTATTAGCCTGCAGCTTATCACTATCTTGTTTCAGCGGGTGATTGTGGATGCCCGCTCGGCCGTGCCGGAGTTTCAGGAAACCATGGCCAAGGAAAACATTGCCCTGAGCGAGAAGCAGGCCAAATCGCTTACTCACATTCTCAGCGAGCGTATCTGGGAGTGGCACATCTATTTCGGCTGGGCGCTGGTGGCGCTGTTTGTGCTGCGCGTGGCAACGGAGCTGCGCGGCCCCAGCGACATGCGCTTTTCGGCGCGGCTGCTGGAGGTGGCCCGGCGCTACCGCCTCGCCCCCGCCGCCGACAAAGGTGCGGCCGGCAAGGTGTTGTTTGCCAAGGGCACTTACGCGCTATTCTACGTGCTGTCTACGATTATGGTAGTCACCGGCCTGCTGCTGATTTACCGCAACGACACGGATTTCCTGCGCAGCATCAAGCACGTGGTGGAGGAAGTTCACAACTTTACGATGTACCTCATCATGGGCTTTTTCGGGGTGCACCTGGTGGCTGTGGTATGGGCCGAAATGACCAAAGAACACGGCATTATCTCGCGCATGGTGGGCGGCGCAGCGCCTAAACGATGACCGACCGGATGCGCATAAAAAAAGCGGCTCAATTGAGCCGCTTTTTTTGTTGAGTCATTCTGGGACTATTGTCCGCCCACGGGCTTCTGCTCCTGTTTCTGCATGGGGCTGGCCGCTTTGGCCGCCTGCTGCATGGGGTTGGCGGGAGCCTGTTGTTGCTGCTGGTATAGGTCGAAGCGGGAAGCAGCGGGCTGGCGGGGGAAGGCGTTGTTGCTCTGGTCCGTGTCGGCCGTCTGCTGGAAGGGGTCGAGCACGAAGCTGATGACCGGCTGCTTGGTCACGAGCACCTTGGTCACTTTCTCGTTGTTCTTGCGCCAGATTTCGGCGGGAATGGTCTGGATTTCCTTGGAGTTATCGGCGTAGGTGAGCTGCACGATGACGGGCATCACCAGGCCGCCCAGGTTGCGCAAGCTCAGCTCGTAGAAGTACTGTGGCTGAGCGGCCAGGCGCTGCTGCTGCTCGGGGCTCAGGCCGGCGCGGTAGGCGGCGTAGCGCTGCTGGTCGGCCG
>JAYSZD010000218.1:0-2007 GCA_043738185.1 Hymenobacter sp.
GTTCACATCGGTCAGGCCACGGCGGTGCCAGTGGGAAGCGGGGAGGTAAGTGATTTCCAGCGGCGCGGCCGGGCCTAAGTCGTACTGTTGCCACCAGCCAGCTTCCTGCACGGGCAGGCCGGGTGCCATGCCGCGCAGCAGCGGTCCCATTCGCAGCGAGGACAATACCTGCATGCCCGGGTTCTGGTGGGCCAGCAGGCGCATGGTTTTTTCGTCGAGGTGGTCGCGGTGCCCGTGTGAGAGCAGCAGGTAATCGATGCCGCGCACCGCTTCGGGCTGGCAGGGGAGGGCGTGGCGGTGCCGCAGCCCCAGCGAGCTGAACAACACGGGGTCAAATAGCAGCGTCACGCCTGCCACGCGCAACAAAAAGCTGGCGTGCCCCAGCCAAACCAGCATGTCCTCAGTGGCCGAAAAAATGGCGTTGCAGTCCACTACGGCCGGCGTCCAGGCATCCTGCTTTTTTTCCTCCTTCTGCGGATTGGTGGACAGCTGCCACCTGAGCAAGGTGGAAAGTGCGGGCTCAAACAGCTGTTCGCCGTCGGCAAATTCGTTGCCGAAAAGCTTATTGCCGGGGTAGCCGGCCCGTACGGTGGGCAACGCCTCATTGCGGAGGTAAGAAACAGCCATGAGATAGTGGTTAGTGTAGCAGAAGTAATTGTGCTCTAGTGATTTGTCATGCTCAGCATGACGGCTTTTTTCGCTGTCCCCTCTGCACCACCACTTATCGGTTTATAATTTCGGTAATCACTCAGTCAGTGGCTTTGCTGGCGAGCCATGCTTCCCGCAGCGCTTTTTGGCTGGCCGAAAGGTTCATTTTCTCTATGTTTTCAACGGGTTTTACCTGCATGTTAGGGTCTTCGCTGAGGATAAGCTGAGTGGTTTTTTCGGCGCCGTTCCGCATTTTCACTTTCACGAATACCACGTCGCTGGGCGAGTGCTGGCGTAGGATGCCCTCCAGGTCGCTGGCGCTTTTAAGCGGCTTGCCATCGAGCAGCAACAACTGGTCGCCCCGGTCGATGTCAGCCTTATACAGCCCCGAGCCAACCTGGGTGTTGCCGGCCACGAAGCACCGGCCCTCACCGTCAAACTCAACCTGACGCAACAACGCCGAACCCAGCCTGCGGCTCGGCACCGCGGTCAGGCCCGCCCCGAGCAGGCCTTCGGTGAAGCGGGGCTGCTCGCGGCCGTACACGTGCCGCCGGAAAAAGCCGTTGGCAAATGCCGTGTCCTGGCTCACTTCGCCCAGCACGCGCTGCAGGTCCGGCACGGTGTACGGTGCGGCGGGCGCGTTGCCCTGCTGCTTGCTGCCAAACTGCTGCCACAGCGCCTGCATGTAGGCATCGAGGGTGGTGCGGTGGTTTTGGCGCAGTTCCAAGTCGAGGGCCAGCGCAATACCCGCGCCCTGGTCGTAGTATGATAAGTAGTTGTTGACCGAGTTCAGCGGGGCAATGCTGGTGGCCGCGTCGATAAACGCGGCCTGGCGGCTCATGTCGATGGGCGAGGCGTAGCGGGCGCCGGGGCTGTTCTGGCGCAGGTTCACCCAGCGGCTGATATCATCCCAGAAATCCTGCTCCGAAATCAAGCCAGCCCGGCGCAGGGCCAGCCGGCCGTAGTACTGCGTGAAGCCTTCGGCCAACCACAGCGCATCACTCATGTTGGCGCGCTGGAAATCAAATGGTTCCAGGTCACGCGGGCGCAGGCGCTCCACGTTCCAGGCATGAAAAAACTCGTGCGAGGCCGTGCCCAGGTTGCGCGTGCCGGCCGCTTCGGTTAGCGGGCGGGGGCTGGTGAGCGAAGTCGAGTTGCGGTGCTCCATGCCGTCGCTGCTGGCCTGGGGCAGGTAGTTGGCGATGAAGGTATAGCGGCCGTAATCAAAGGCAGGCAGCTCGCCGAAAACAGCTTTCTGCTCCTTCACCACCTTCTTTATCTTCTGTGCAAAGGCATCCACTTCCGCCGCCGGCCCCTGGTAAATGGCCGCCAGCGCAATGGTCTGGTCGCCCTCGGCCC
>JAYSZD010000219.1:0-4902 GCA_043738185.1 Hymenobacter sp.
GAGCAGCAGCCGGTTTCTTTTTTGGACCCGCCCGCACTGGCGTAATCCCAGGTTTTCATGGTCATCCCGACTACTTCGTAGCCTTGTTCGTGCAGCAGCACGGCCGCTACGCTGGAGTCAATTCCGCCGCTCATGGCGACGAGTACCCGTCCTTTTACTTCGGTATTCATAGGTGGTGCAATACGCCCGGAGCTTGAATGGTTCCGGCCGGCAGCCACAAAGGTACGGCTTCGCCCTAGTGGTTAGTGGTTAACGGTTAACGGTTACTCATCTGAGCTAGTCGCCAGCACTCATTAATCACTGACCGTTAACCACTAACCACTACTTCCCTCGTCCTTCCACGATAATTTTCAGGGTGTAGAGCAGCACCCGGAAATCCATGGCCAGACTCATATTCTCGATGTAGAGAATATCGAATTTGAGCCTTTCCACCATTTGCGCTACGGTTTCGGCGTAGCCGTACTTTACCTGGCCCAGGGAGGTGAGGCCGGGGCGCACGCGGTGCAGATGCCGGTAGTGAGGCGCGATTTTCACGATTTGGTCGATAAAAAACTGCCGCTCCGGGCGGGGTCCCACAATGCTCATGTCGCCCTTGAGCACGTTCCAGAACTGGGGCAGCTCGTCGAGGCGCACCCGACGCATGAAACGACCCCAGTTAGTGATGCGCGGGTCGAAATCGGAGCTGAGCGCCGGACCGGTTTTCTCGGCATCCATCACCATCGAGCGGAACTTGATGATGCTAAAGGGCTTGCCGTTCTTCCCAATTCGCTCCTGCCGGTAAAATACCGGGCCGGGCGAGGAAAGCTTCACCATTAAGGCCGTGAGGGCATATACCCAACAGGCCAGCAGCAGAAACAGCGCCGAGCCCGCCACGTCGATGACGCGCTTGAGCACCACCTGCCACACGGGCAGCAAGTCCTGCTTGATTTCGATGAGCGGCGTCCCGAACATATGATTCACCTTCACCGACCCCAGCAGCATCTGATACAAGTCGGGCAGGATGCTTACGCGGGCCGGCGTACCTTCCAGCAGGGCCAGAATATCCTGAATGAGGCGGTGCTCGCTGGGCTCGATGGCAATTACAATCTGCTCAATCTGATGGGCTTGCACCAAATCCGGCAGCTCGTGGTAGGAGCCCGCCGTGGGCAGGGCCAGCGCCAAGTCCGGGTCCACAGTATCGGCTACCGGGGTGAAGCCGACAAGCCGCAGCCCCAGGTGCCGGCCAGTGCGCGAAAGCTCGCCGAACGTATTCATGGCCAGCGCGTTGGAACCCACCAGCAGCGTGGGGAAATAAATGCGCCCCTTACGAATCTGGCGTTGAATGCTGCTCACGGTCACCGTGCGAAAGACAGCGGTGATGAAAAAATGCAGCAGAAAATACGCCGTAATGGTCTTGTAATACAGCCGGTAGTTCACCACGCCTTCATCATCGAGCAGCAGGGCGAAGAAGATGACGACAGCCCCCAGCAGCGAAACCCGGGCCAGGCGCAGGATTTCGGCCAGGCGCGACTTGCGGTAGATGTCGCGGTACTCGCCGATGAGAACGTAGAGAACGGTCCAGAAAACAGCAATGGCCAGGGCCGAAGCCGTCAGGTCGAACAGGGCGCCCTCGTTGAACTGATAGCCCGTCAGTTCGTTTAGCAAATATTTGCGCAACAGGAAGAAGCACATCCAGGCCAGGAGGGCCGCCCCGAAGTCGGCGGCCACGAGCTTAACGTATTGGAAGCGGCGAATCAGCTGCAAAGTGACGGGTTGGGTAGTATTTTAGCGGCCGGTGGATAGAAACCGCGTCGGGCAAAGGTAGGGGCTGCGGGCGGTGTGCCCTTATCCCTTTGCAACGAATGGGTTGTATTTGGCGGCCAGCCGCCCCGTTTCTACCCAGTTGCCTCCCTGTATTTCAACAAGCGCGCGGCCCCTGGCTGCTGCCTGGCTTTTCTTCAATCTTCCTCCCTTGCCTTCTTCTGCCGACACTTACCGCCACCAGGGACAGCGCCGGGCGCTGGTCCGCGAGCTGCGCCAGCGCGGCATTCAAAACGAGCGGGTGCTTGCCGCCATGGCGGCCGTGCCGCGTCACCTGTTTTTCGAGCCCGCCTTTGAGGCCCACGCCTACCAGGACAAAGCCTTTCCCATCGGCGAAGGCCAGACCATTTCGCAGCCCTACACCGTGGCCTACCAAACCCAGCTACTGGGCCTGGCTCCCACTCACCGCGTGCTGGAAGTGGGCACGGGCTCGGGCTACCAGTGCGCCGTACTGCTGCGCCTCACGCCCCACGTGGCCAGCATCGAAGTCAACGAGGTGCTGTTTGGGCGTACCCGGCAGCGACTGGCCCAGCTCGGCACCAACGGTGCGGTCCTACGCTGCGGCGACGGCTCGCTGGGCTGGCCCGAACAGGCACCTTTCGATGCGATTCTGGTGACGGCCGGGGCGCCGGCCCTGCCCCTGCCCCTGCTGCGCCAGCTGCGGGTGGGCGGCCGGCTTGTGATTCCGGTGGGCGACGCGCAGACCCAGCGCATGGTGCGCGTGACCCGCGAAGGCGCCGAGTCCTTTGTGCGCGAAGAGTTCGAGGAATTCCGGTTTGTACCCCTGCTGGGGGCCAGCGGCTGGCGCCCGTAGCGGCCGGATGGTGAGATTCAGGGCCTCATCCCGATTCAAACCAACGGGCCGTTGGCCCTGGGCCGTACCTTTGCGGCGCTGCTGCCAAGCCCATGTTGATGGCGGCGGCGCCCTTCCCCATCCGTTCTATTTCTCTTCGCTGATGCGCAAGCAAAAAAACGTTGCCGAGTCCTTTGTCATCATGACTGAGCTGGTGCTGCCTAATGATACCAACACGCTGAACAACCTCATGGGGGGCCGCATGATGCACCTCATGGACATTGCTGCCGCCATCGCGGCCCAGAAGCACTCCAACCGCATCGTGGTCACGGCCTCGGTCGATAACGTCTCGTTCCGCGACAGCATCCGGCTGGGCAACGTGGTCACGCTCCAGGCCCAGGTGACGCGGGCGTTCAATTCCAGCATGGAAGTCCACATCGACGTGTGGGCCGAGGACATTCCCAGCGGCACCAAGGTAAAAACCAACGAAGCCTTCCTCACTTTCGTGGCGGTGGACCAGGCCGGCCGGCCCATCGACGTGCCCGAAGCCATCCCGGAGACCGAGGAGGAAATCCGCCTCTACGACGGGGCCCTGCGCCGCCGACAGCTGCGCCTGGTGCTGGCCGGCCGCATGAAACCCGACGAAGCTCAGGAGCTGAAGGCCCTTTTCGCCTTGGAAAAAGCCGATTTTCTGCCCCTGCCCTAATCAGTGAGCCTCAAGCTTTAAGCGGCAAGCCACAAGTTTGGGGATGTTTCACAAAAGTTTGTAAAAATTCGACGCACGTTTATTCTTGCGTCAATTCTTAAGTCCCTTCTCTCCTTCCCGCGCAAACGCTCGTAATTTATGTCAGCCGAAAAACTTGCCTTCCTGCAAAATTTCTACACCGACGTAACCCTTTACGTGCCAGCGGAACCGGCGCCAGCCGTGGAGCCAGTGGAGCCAGTGGCGGCAGTTACTCCGTTGCCAGCCACTGCTCCGGCGCCGCCCGCCAAACCGGCAATAGCCAAGCCGGTGCGCGACGTGCAGCTTCCATCCCGAGGCTACAGCCACCCTACGGCCGGGCTCGAACGGCTGGCCAGCGGCTTCGGGCACCCGCAAAGCGTATCCAGTCCGGCGCCGGCCGTTGAGTTGGCCGGGGTCCCGGTTGCGGCGCCGTCCGCACCCCGGCCCATGCTGCCGCGGGCCACCGAGCCGCCCGCCGTACTGCCGGCCCTACCCACCGCGCCCGCCGTGCCGCCGGTCATGCTCACCACTTTTACCACGCTGGGCAGCAATGCGCAGGGAGTAATTTTCCTGTTCCGGGTGCCGCCAGAGCAGTTTATGAAACTGCACCGCAACGTGTTTTTGAACAAGATGCTCCAGGCACTGAACCTGGTGATGGCCGATGTGGTGCTGGTGAACGTGGAATCAGAGCTGCCCGTGGCGCTGGTGAGCCTGCGTCGGGAGCTGGCGGCCACGCACATCGTGGCCTTCGGCCGCAACCTGCTGGATACTACCATCCGAAACACCCAGATTTACGAACCCGTCCTCTTTCCCAGTCTGAATCTCTCCTACTTATCCTCCGCAACCGTGGAGTTGGTGGAATACGATGTGAGCCTAAAAAAACGGTTGTGGCCGGGCTTACAGGCCATGTTTCTGGGCTAATGTTAAAAAGCCCACGGCAACGGGACCGAAAAAGAGCGCCTCCTGACTTTACGTAAACCCAATTCCCGACCTGTAAAAAGCAAGAGGCCCGTCTGGATGCAGACGGGCCTCTTGCTTCTCAAACAGTAGTGCCGTTACTTCAGTACTTCGGCCAGCTTGGCGGCGAGGGCTTCGCCGCGCAGGTTCTTGGCCACAATCCGGCCCTGCGGGTCAATCAGGTAGGATTGGGGAATTGATTTTATACCGTAGGCCGCGCCGCCCACGCTGTTCCAGCCCGCCAGGTCCGATACGTGGTGCCAGGTCAGGCCATCGGTCTGAATGGCTTTCTCCCACTTGCCCTTGTCCTGGTCCAGCGACACCGAATAGATGGTAAAACCTTTGTCTTTGAATTGATTGTAGGCATTTACCACATTCGGGTTTTCCTGGCGGCACGGGCCGCACCAGCTCGCCCAGAAATCCAGCAGTACGTACTTGCCGCGCAGGCTGCTGAGCGCCTTGTTGCCCCCGGTGGGCTGCGCCAAATTGATTTCCGGACCCATCGCGCCGATGGCAGTGGCCCGCATGGGCTCCAGGCGAGCCGTGAGCTCCTTGGTAAAGGGCGAATTCGGGTTGGCCTTGCGCTGCACGGTAGCAATGGAATCGGCAAACTGGAATTCTTCCTCCG
>JAYSZD010000220.1:0-2007 GCA_043738185.1 Hymenobacter sp.
GCACCCCGCGAACCCGCTCCGCCCCGACCCTGGGCGCGGTACTCGTCCAAGTTGGTGCGCTTGATATAGCCTTCACGGGAAATGGTGATGACCATTGCCTCGTCAGCAATCATGTCCTCGGTCGAGAAATCGCCGCCAACGTAATTGATTTCCGTGCGACGGCCGTCACCATACCGTTCCCGGATGTCTTCCAGCTCAGTTTTGATAATGCCGCGCTGCAACACATCCGATGCCAGCACGGCGTTGAGATGGTCCACAAGACGCATCAGCTCTTCGTACTCGGCCACAATTTTATCGCGCTCCAGGCCAGTGAGACGCTGCAGACGCATATCCAGGATGGCGCGGGCCTGTACTTCGCTCAGCGCAAACCGCGAGATAAGCTGCCCGCGGGCCACTTCAGGGTCGCGCGAGCCCCGAATAAGAGCAATCACCTCGTCCAGGTGGTCGAGCGCAATAAGCAAACCTTCCAGAATATGGGCGCGCTTCAGGGCTTCCGCCAGCTCGTACTTGGTACGGCGGATAATAACCTCCGCACGGTGCTCCACGAAGTAATGAATGAGCTGCTGCAGGTTCAGCGTCATCGGGCGGCCTTTCACCAGACACACGTTGTTGACGCCGAAAGAGCTTTGCAGCTGCGTGTAGCGGTACAGGTTATTGAGCACCACACTAGGCATGGCGTCCCGCTTGAGGTCGTAAACGATGCGCATGCCGTCGCGGTCCGACTCATCACGCATGTCGGAAATGCCCTCAATCTTCTTGTCGTTGATGAGCGCGGCCGTCTTTTCAATCATCGACGCCTTGTTCACCATATAGGGAATTTCGGTGATGACAATTTGATCCTTGCCGGTCTTAGACGTCTCGAAAGAAGCCTTGGCCCGCATAATGACGCGGCCTCGCCCGGTATGGAAGGCCTGCTTCACCCCTTCATAGCCGTAAATGATGCCGCCCGTCGGGAAGTCGGGCGCCGTCACGTACTCCATCAGCTCATCCACCGTAATGTCGGGATTGTCGAGGTAGGCCGTGATACCGTTGATAACTTCCGTAAGGTTGTGGGGTGCCATGTTAGTGGCCATGCCCACGGCAATACCCGACGTACCGTTCACCAGTAGGTTGGGGAATTTGGCAGGCATCACACTGGGCTCTTCCAGCGAGTCATCGAAGTTGGGCTGGAAGTCAACGGTATCCTTATCCAGGTCGTTGAGCATTTCATCCGAAAGGCGCTTGAGGCGGGCTTCGGTGTAACGCATGGCAGCCGGCGAGTCGCCATCCACCGAACCAAAGTTGCCCTGACCGTCCACCAAAGGGTAGCGCAGGCTCCAGTCCTGGGCCATCCGCACCATGGTATCGTACACCGAGCTATCGCCGTGCGGGTGGTACTTACCCAGTACCTCGCCCACGATACGGGCTGATTTTTTGTAGGATTTATTGTAGCTCACGCCCAACTCACTCATGCCGTAGAGCACGCGGCGGTGCACGGGTTTCAGGCCGTCGCGAACATCAGGCAGAGCCCGGGAGATAATGACCGACATCGAATAGTCGATGTACGCGCCGCGCATCTCGTCTTCGATGTTTATCGGTATAATTTTTTCGCCTTCCGCCATTAGGGGGGTTGATTGGCAGCTTTGAAGGACCGAAACAGGGTCCTTTTAGCCGCTGGGTGAATGGTTCTTTATGTGCCTGCGAAGATACAACAAAAAGGCCGCAACGACAAGCGCTGCGGCCTTTTATAGCCCTTTCTGACCCTCCTGCTTTCCCGACGTAAACGACTTGAAATCGTAGTCGGGCGGCCGGTCCAAGGCACCTGTTTTTCGCATTCCCAAACCGACTGCCGATGGGCTGCTTACTTTAGTGGCTTACTCTTATCGCTGGGATGCGTGCCGGACTTAGGATTATACGTTTTGATTTTTTCGCCAATAGACGGGTTCTGCTTTTTAATCAGCGGCTGCCCGCGGTACTTGACGCCGCTGTGCAAGTGCACTTTGCGCACATGGCAGGTATTGATGGGGC
>JAYSZD010000221.1:0-4894 GCA_043738185.1 Hymenobacter sp.
GCTGCCGAGTAGTTTTTAGGTTTCTGAAAACCGAAAGAGTTTGGGAGTTGTGAGCCGGACCGGCTGGCAACCCTCAAACTCTTTTTCGTTACTCCTTCCCCGCCATGACCATCGACGAAACTTATCAGCTCGGCTACCTCATCAAAACTCACGGCCTACGCGGCCACCTCGTGGCGCACTTTGATGTGGACGACGTTGCCGCCTACCAGAAGCTCAAAACGGTATACCTCACCCTAGCCGGTGCGCCCACCAAGCTGGTGGCCCACGAAATAGAAAAAGTGCAGCCTCAGGCCGGCAACAAAGTGTTACTCAAGCTGCGCGGCATCGACCGCATTGAGGAAGCCGAGCCCCTGCGCGGCTCCCAACTCCACCTGCCCCTCGAAGCCCTCCCCGAGCTGGGCGACGACCAGTTCTACTTCCACGACGTTATCGGCTTCACCGTGGTCGATGAAAACCTGGGGCCTCTGGGCACCGTGGAGAACTTTTACGAGCTACCCCAGCAGGACATGTTGGCCATGCGCTACCAGGGCCAGGAAGTGCTGATTCCGGTGGTGGACGAGCTGGTGACCCACGCCAACCACGAAAAAAAGGAGATATACGTGAAGCTGCCCGATGGCCTGCTGGACGTGTACCTCAAGCCCTCTTCCCGCGACAAAGACGAGTCCGACGAATTCGACGAAGCGTGAAAGTAGCGCGGACCTTGTAGTCCGCGTTGGCATCTTTCATACGCGGACTACAAAGTCCGCGCTACAGCTAAACCCATGCGTATCGACATCCTCACTTGCCTGCCGGAACTATTGGTCAGCCCGTTTGCCCATTCCATCGTGAAGCGCGCGCAGGACAAAGGCTTAGTTGAAATCCACGTTCACCAGTTGCGCGATAAGGCCATCAACAAGCACGGTCAGATTGACGACGCCGTGTTTGGTGGCGGGGCCGGCATGGTGCTGCGCGTGGAGCCCATTGCGGCCTGGGTGGATGCGCTGCAGGCCGAAAGGCCCTACGACGCCATTATCTACCTCACGCCCGATGGCCAGACCCTGCGCCAGCCGCTGGCCAACCGCCTGTCGCTGTTTCAAAACATCATCATGCTCTGCGGCCACTACAAGGGCATTGATGAGCGGATTCGCAGCACTTACATCACTCACGAAATCAGTGTGGGCGATTACGTACTGAGTGGTGGCGAGCTGGGCGCGGCCATCCTAGTAGATGCCGTGGTGCGGCTGCTGCCGGGCGTGCTGGGCAACGAGGAGTCAGCCCTCTCAGATTCTTTTCAGGACGATTTGCTGGCGCCACCCGTGTACACCCGCCCGGCAGAGTGGCGCGGACAAGCCGTGCCGGAGATTCTTTTATCAGGCAATACGCCCAAAATAGAAGAGTGGCGGCACGAACAGGCCCTGGCCCGCACCCAGGCCCGCCGTCCCGATTTGCTGTCGTAGCCCTTGCTTTCGCTTACCTAGCGTTGAATTGTCAGCAAATCAAGGGACAAGCTGAAGCATGTTCTACAAACCGCTTGTTATCCTCACCCGAAAGCATTATCTTTGCGGTCCGTTTCGTAAAATACTATTTCCCGACGGCAGCGCCGTCTTTTGCAATTTCCCAGCCATGAGCGTACTACTTGACTTTATCCAGGCCGAATCGCAGGAGCGCCGCGCCAGCTTCCCCCTGTTCGCTGCGGGCGACACCGTGAATGTTCACGTGAAAATCCGCGAGGGCAACAAGGAGCGCATCCAGCAGTTCCAGGGCGTGGTGCTGCAGCGCCGCAACCCAAGCTCCAACGGTGAGACGTTCACCGTCCGCAAGATTTCCAATCAAATCGGCACCGAGCGTATTTTCCCCCTGCTGTCGCCTAACATCGATAAAATCGAGGTTATCCGTCGCGGCAAAGTACGCCGTGCCCGTCTGTTCTACCTGCGTGGCCTGTCCGGCAAAGCTTCCCGTATCAAGGAGCGTCGCCTCAACCCTATTAAGGCAAAGGCTTAACCCTACCGCAGCCCAACGGCTGCTATACACATCAAAAAAGCCGGCCCCATGCGTGGGGCCGGCTTTTTTGGGTTCGTGCAGGGGGCAGCCATCATTCAGCTGCTGCCCCGCTACGCGTGGCTTAGCTATGCGAGGAGAGGTCCTGGGGCAAGCTGCCGTCTACTTCTCCCGAGCCGCCTTGCAGCTGCTGCGCCACGGCGCTGAGCACCTCGCCCAGCTTGGTTACGCGAGGCGCGGTATTGCCTTCAGCAAAGTTGGCTGCCTGGGTGGTGTTGGTGCCCAAACGGGCGATGAGGGGGGCAATAACGTTCACGTCGAGCGAGCCGCTGCCGAAGTGAGCCTTCAGGGCCTGCATATCTACCACCAGTTGGTGGAAAGCGGGATTATTGGCGCCTTTCAGGTCCTCAATCCAACGCTGGAACTGGTTGTCGAGCCCGGCGCGCTCGGATTCTTCGTTGAGGTCGCCGGTGAGGAATTTGATGGCGCTGTCGAGGTGCACTTGATGCTGAACTTCTGTCTTTTCCATGGGTGGGGTGTAGTAAGCAGCCGCTACTGTTGCGACTACCTGCCCAACGTAGTTCGGCCCTGTGGGGTTGGCTCTAGGGGCCAAACAAAAAGCCCTGCCGGTGAAAGCAGGGCTTTATTCAAAAGCTCAAATAGCCTAGAACGACTACTCAATTTTGGTCATACGGTCTTTCACAGCCTCCAGTGCCAAACGCATGTTAACAATGTCGCCGCGGGCAGACTCCTGCTCTTTCAGGTTGGCATCGATGAGGTTGTTGAACTGCTGCAGCTCGGCGGCATTGGCAGCCAGCAACTGCTGAATTTCAAGTTTGCGAGCCTTGTTTTTTTCGATGTCTTTTTTTACGGCGTTCGCCTTGTCAATCACGGCATTGTGGTTATTCTGCGAGGTCACCAGCGCGCGCTCAGCTTCGGCTATCTGCGAAACCAGGTCTTCGCGGTACATCATGCGGGCAAAGTCTTTCAGGTACTTCTCGGCCGACTTCCACTGCACAGGGGTCTTATCTTTGGCCAGATAGGCGTTGCCCAAGTCGATGCTCCACCACACGGTAGTGCCGGTAGGCGTAGCATCTACTTTACTGATAACGCGGATGGGAGTCGGGGCAATCTCTTCCACGATAACGCCGTCCATGGTTAAAACGCCTTTAGTGTTTTTGAGCTTGCTGCCGAACTTTTCGCTGAGCTGCTTGAGCCAAGCAGCTTCGACGCGCTTGTTGTCCAACTGAACGCTGACCCGCTGGCCCGTGCGCGGCACATTGTTAATAGACATATCGTACTCGTCCACAATGGATTTCTGAGCATAGCCGCTCAGCGTAGCCAAGCACAATGCAAACAAGATGAGTAGGCTTTTTTTCATGGAGATAATAACTTATGAGGGCTTTAAAACTGGGCGAGGGATAAGACTTCTGGCAATGGTACCGTTGTCTGGCATTTCAAATTTAAGGTCTTTCTTCGATGCAAATTCTTTCCTGCCTTACTTTTTTGGCAATAAATCGTTTTTTATTTATTTAATCCTACTGTTGCACTCTTAATTTATAATACATCAACAGCAATTTCAACAACCATGCCATAGCTTATTGAGCTTGTTGTAACAAAGCGCGCCTCATGGGGGTTGTCAACGCCTATGCAAGTCACTATTTGCCGGGCCGAGCACTTCAACGCTGCCCACCGCCTACACAACGCCGCCTGGGACGCCGAACGCAACCAGCAGGTGTTTGGGAAATGTAACAATCCCAATTACCACGGCCACAACTACAACCTGATTGTGCGCCTGACGGGGGCCGTCGACCCCGAAACCGGCTACGTTTACGATACCAAGCGCCTGAGTAACCTCATCAAACGCGAGATATTAGAGCGCTACGACCACAAAAACCTGAACCTGGATACGGAAGAGTTCCGTACCTTAAATCCCACGGCCGAAAACATCGCCGTCGTAATTTGGCAGCGCCTGCGCCCGCATCTGGAAGCCGGCCTTGCTCTTTCGGTCACGCTCTACGAGACGGACCGCAACTTTGTAGAATACCATGGATAACCCTTCGGGACTGGCCCCGACAACCGACGCGCATTTGCCCACGGGCCTGCGCACTCCCCTGCGCGACGACGCGTTTGACCACGACGACGAAGCGAAGATTACGGCCATCAGCGGCCATTTCGAGGCCATCATGCGCGAGCTAGGCCTCGACCTGACCGACGACAGTCTGGCGGGTACGCCCCGCCGGGTAGCCAAAATGTATGTGCAGGAGTGGTTTAAGGGGCTGGACTCCAAAAATCGCCCCGAGGTGCGCATGTTTGAGAACCGTTACGACTACCACCAGCTGCTGGTGGAACGCGACATTACGCTCTTTTCGTGCTGCGAGCACCATTTCGTGCCCATCATCGGCAAGGCTCACGTGGCTTATCTGCCCGGTGCCAACGTGGTGGGCCTCAGCAAGCTCAACCGCGTGGTACAGTACTATGCCCGCCGCCCGCAGGTGCAGGAGCGCCTCACCCGACAGATTGCCGAGGAACTGAAGCAGAGCCTGGGCACCGACGATGTGGCCGTGCTCATCGAAGCCGACCACCTATGCGTGATGAGCCGCGGCGTGAACGACACTAGCAGCTCAACCCTGACCAGCGAATACAGCGGCCGGTTTGCGACGGACGAAGCCCTACGGGGAGAATTCCTGCGCCAGATTGGCAAGTAGGCAGCTACGCGGCGCAACGAACTACTGAAACGGCTCGGCCCGCCGCGCACTTTACCTTTACTGGCTTTTGTTCGCAACCTCAATCATGACCGAGAATTCTCCCCGCAAAGTCCTCATTACCGGCGGTACCGGCCTCGTGGGCACCCGCCTCTCCGAAATACTGATTGACAGCGGCTATGAAGTGGCCATTCTCACCCGCCATCCCAATA
>JAYSZD010000222.1:0-2002 GCA_043738185.1 Hymenobacter sp.
TGGGTGGGAAGGTAGGTCGGCAGGCTTTCGCGCGTCACGCCCAGGGCGCGGGCTACCGAGTCGGGCCGGCGGTTCACGCGCGGGTCAAAAAGCAGGATGCGCCACTTCTGGTCGGCAGCGTACAGGCTGTCGAGCTCGCGTTTCAACGACTGGTTGATGCCTGTTTGGGCAATCGCCGGCCACGGCAACAGGCCCAGCAATAGCAGCAGCGGCAAAAGCTTCTTCATAGTCGTTGCTCGGGCGTTGGGAAAAGTGCTGAAATCAGTGGCGCAGGTCATCGGGTATCTTTCGTGCTCATTTTTCGCATTCTGTGCATGGCACTGCCCATTAAATCTATCCGACCCTTCATCGGTGCCCGTGACTTCAACCTTTCGCGCCGTTTCTACACGGACGTGGGCTTCGAGGAGCGCGCGCTGTCTCCGCAGCTTTCTGTGTTTAAATCGGGCGACTTTGGTTTTTACCTACAGGATGCCTACTTGGCCGAATGGGTGGATAATACGATGGTTTTTCTCGAAGTAGAGGATGTAGACCAGTACTACAATCAGCTGGCCGCCCTGCACCTGACCGCCAGCTACCCCAGCGCAAAGCTACTGCCCGTCAGCAACCACGACTGGGGCAAGGAGTGCTTTCTGTACGACCCATCCGGCATCCTCCGGCACATCGGAGAATTCGCTCAATAAGGCAGCAAACCGCCGCAATCGCTAAGCCGCCACCGCTTCCTCGCTGCCCAGCTCACTGAGCACGCGCTTGGCCTGCTGAATGGAGCGCACCTCCTCAAAGGTCACGATGAGCTGCTCCTTTTTCTCCTTCAGGCTGGCCGTGCGGGCGTGCGTCTGCACGTAGTTGAGAATGGTGCCGAACTGGTCGCCCTGGAAGTAGGCCTGGTGCTCCTCGCCGGCCGGCAAAAAGCCTTTCAGCGTGTTGCGCTTGAGCGTGACTTTGGTGAAGCCCACCGCGCAGGCCTGCCAGCGCAGCCGCACAATGTCGGCCAGCTGCTCCACCTCGGGCGGCAGCGGGCCAAAGCGGTCCGTCATGCTGCCCAGCAGCTTCTGCAGCTCGGCGGGTTTTTGGGCGCGGTCGAGCTTGGCGTAGAGCTGCAGGCGCTCCGACACGTTGCTCACGTACTTTTCGGGTATCAGCACCTGCTGGTCGGTTTCCACGTTGCACTCGTGGCTGCGGCCCGCGCCGGCGGCCAGCTGCAGGCGCTGGCTGGAGTCGCCGAGGAACAAGTCCCGGAACTCGGTTTCCTTGAGCTCCTGCACCGCTTCGTCCAGAATCTGGTGGTAGGTTTCGTAGCCCAGGTCGTTGATGAAGCCCGACTGCTCGCCGCCCAGCAGGTTGCCCGCCCCGCGAATGTCGAGGTCGCGCATGGCCACGTTAAAGCCCGCGCCCAGGTCCGAAAATTCCTCCAGCGTACTCAGGCGCTTGCGGGCATCGGCCGGCAGCTGGGCCACCGGCGGCGTGAGCAGGTAGCAGTAGGCCTTGCGGTTGGAGCGGCCCACGCGGCCCCGCATCTGGTGCAGGTCGCTCAGGCCGGCCAGGTGCGCGCGGTTGATGATGATGGTGTTGGCGTTGGGAATGTCGAGGCCGCTTTCGATGATGTTGGTCGAAACCAGCACGTCGTACTCGCCCTCCACGAACTTCATCATGCGTTTTTCCAGCATCTCGCCGTCCATCTGCCCGTGGGCGTAGGTGATTTTCGCGTCCGGCACCAGCCGCAGAATCGTGCCGGCCATTTCCTCGATGTCCTTCACCCGGTTGTGCACAAAGAACACCTGCCCGCCGCGCTTCAACTCCCGCGCCACCGCGTCCCGAATCAGAATCTCGTCGTACACGTGCAGCTCCGTGCTCACCGGCTGGCGGTTGGGCGGCGGCGTGGCAATCACGCTCAGGTCGCGGGCGCCCATCAGCGAGAAGTGCAGCGTGCGCGGAATGGGCGTGGCCGAGAGCGTGAGCGTGTCCACGTTCACCTTCAGCTCCTTGAGCTTGTCCTTGGTCTTGA
>JAYSZD010000223.1:0-2002 GCA_043738185.1 Hymenobacter sp.
AAGCTGGCCGGCGAGAATGCCGCCGACTTCCCCCGCGTGCCGGTGGTGAAGGGCTCGGCCCCGATTGAGATGCCGTCGTCGTCGCTGGCCCGGGCCATCAACAAGACCATTTTCGCCGTGAGCACCGACGAGTTGCGCCCGGCCATGACCGGCATTCTGGTACAATTGGCCGACTCGCAGGTGACGTTTGTGGCTACCGACGGGCACCGCCTGCTGCGCTACCGCCGCCAGGACGTGGGCGCCGGCCAAACGGCCAACCTCATCATCCCGCGCAAAGCCTTCAACCTGTTGAAAGGCACGCTGCCCTCCGAGGCCACGCCGGTGAAGATGGAGTTCAACCAGAGCAACGCTTTCTTCTCCTTCAACCAGATGCGCCTCGTGTGCCGCCTGATTGACGAGCGCTACCCGGACTACGAAAACGTGATTCCGGTGAGCAACCCCAACAAGCTCATCATCAACCGCGCCGAGCTGCTGAACTCGGTGCGCCGCATCAGCATCTACTCCAACAAAACCACCCACCAGGTGCGCCTGCGCCTGGCCGGCTCCGAGCTGGTGGTTTCGGCCGAGGATTTGGATTTCAGCAACGAAGCCAAAGAAACCCTCACCTGCCAGTACGACGGCGAGGACATGGAAATTGGCTTCAACGCCCGCTTCCTGCTCGAAATGCTGTCGAACATCGACTCCGAGGAAATTACCCTGGAGCTGAGCACGCCCAACCGCGCCGGCCTGCTCATGCCCACCACTCCGGATGACAACGAGAGCATCCTGATGCTGGTGATGCCGGTGATGCTGAATAACTACGTCTAACCACGGATTTAACGGATTTTAACGGATTGAACGGATTATTTGTGGTCTCTAATTCAGGCAACTTATTTTCTGGCTGACCTTCTTAATTCGTCATCTTTGGAACCCCAAATAATCTGTTAAATCCGTTAAAATCTGTTAAATCTGTGGTCAAGAAATCAGAAATCCGCTTCAGCATTGCCCTCGACGATAACAAAGTGCCCGAGGCCATTAGCTGGACGGCCACCGACGCGGGGCCGGACATTCACTTCGCCAAGGCCATCAACATCGCGCTCTGGGACCGGGAGCAGGCCGGCACCATGAAAATTGACCTCTGGACCAAAGACATGCCCGTGGACGAGATGAAGCGCTTTGTGGTTGACAACATTGGCTCGATGGCCGAGAACATTGTGACGGCTACCGACGACAAGGAAATGGCGGCCAAGATGCGCGCTTTATGCAAGGAACTCTCGGAATACCTGGACAAGCAGGAACAGGGTCAATAGCTCTTTAAGGTACGAAAAAGCCCCGTCGCGCAATGCGTGACGGGGCTTTTTCGTAGTAAACGCTGAGCAACGCGCTGCGTAGAATTAACGGGCGCTTTTTCCCAGATTGCCAGTGGGCTTGCTTACAGGTTTGGGCTTTGCTGGTCCTACCACCGCATCGTTGGCCCGGGCCGGAGTGGGATTCTGTACGGCGTCGGCCAACAGAATGCTGGAGGAATTTGACGCATAGTCCCTGTCGAAATTATTAAAAGTAGCGCGGGAACCGTAATAGCTGCTATACTGGTCGTTGCTGAGCACAGCTAGCAATTCACGGTCCCGCTCTTTGCACACGCCATTGCACTGCTCGTCTATAAGCTTTTGGTTGCCGGCGTTCGTACGCTCGATAGCCGCCATTTTAGCAGCTTTATCGGCGTTGATGGCGCGGAGCCTGTTGGCCTGGTAACCGTTGAGGCGCAGCGAGCGAATCATTTGGTTGCTCAAACGGTCGGCGCGGGCGGCTATTGGATTCAGGCGAGGGCTGGCCTGGGTTTTGTCACGAAGCTGCACGGTAGAAACCTGCGGCGCCTGCTGCGCGGAGGCAGCACCGGCCAAAAGAGCAAGAGTCAGGGCAGCAAAAACGGTTTTTATAGTCATCGTCGTAGGGTTTTGGTAGCACTTACGCAAGGACCGGGCCAATCAAAAGTGGCCTGGTTAGCCTGTTAAACGATGAAAAT
>JAYSZD010000224.1:0-4885 GCA_043738185.1 Hymenobacter sp.
TTACGACGAACCCACCGATGCCCAGGAAGTGGTAATGCGGCTGGTCAGCATCAAAGCCGTGGTGCGCGCAGATGGCGCGTTGCATATCACCAACTTAGGCGCCGTACTTTTTGCGCGTGATTTGCGCCGATTTGAGCACCTAGCCTACAAATCCATCCGCATTATTCTATATGAAGGAACCGGGCGCACGGGTGCTAACGTGCAACAAACTGGCCAATTGGGCTACGCAGTGGGGTTCAACCGCGCAGCTAACTGGTTGAACGACCGATTGCCAAGCCGCGAGGAAATTGGCCCGGCGCTCCGCGAAACCGTGCCGACGTACCCTATAAAAGCGGTTCGCGAATTGATAGCAAATGTCTTGATTCACCAGGATTTTACGGTCAGTGGCTCCACACTCATGGTGGAGGTATTCAGCAACCGCATCGAAATCACCAATCCTGGAACTCCGTTAATCAACGTGCTGGAATTCTTAACCCACACTCCCGTTAGCCGAAACGAAGCAATTGCAGCCACCATGCAATTATTTAAATTTTGCGAGCGGCAAGGCAGCGGCATAGACCGCGTCGTAGAGGAGTGTGAGAAGTTTCTGCTCCCTGCTCCTGATTTTATCTGTGGCGACAGCTACACCCGAGCTATTTTGTATGCCCCTCGTCCGTTACGGGAAATGGGCCGACTCGATAAAATCCGGGCCTGCTACCAACATGCCTGCCTAAAATATGCCAATGGTGAGCAGATGACTAACCAGTCGTTCCGCGAACGTATGGGCATCGCCGAAGCCAATTATCCAATGGCTTCCCGAATCATTGCCGACACGCTGGAAACAGGCCTCATCAAGCTATACGACCCTGCAAACAAATCAAAAAAACTTACAAAGTACATTCCGGCTTTGGGGTAGGTTTCTATGTAACGGCTATGTAACTGGAAGCCCTGAAATCTTACCTCATTTGCTTGCTTGGACGTTTTTTTATGTAACGGCTAAGTAATAGAGTTCATTTATGTCCGTCCCCACTGCTCCCCTGCCCTACCTCGTCTTTGATTTCGACAGCACCTTCACGCAAGTGGAAGGGCTGGACGAGCTGGCCGAAATTGCCCTGCACGGCCGCCCCGATACCGCCGACCGTGTGGCCCAAATCCGGGCCCTCACCGACCGGGGCATGGCCGGCGAAATCGGCTTTCAGGAGTCGCTGCGCAAGCGGCTGGCGCTGCTGGGGGCCAACGAAAAGCACCTCGCGCCGCTGGTGGCCCGCCTGCAAACGAAGGTGAGCGAGAGCATCCGCCGCAACGGCGACTTCTTCCGGCGTTTCGCCGACCGGATTTACGTGGTGAGCAGCGGCTTCCGCGAGTTCATCGAGCCCGTGGTGGCCGAGTTCGGCATCACGCCCGCCCACGTTTTGGCCAATACCTTCACCTTCGATGCCGCCGGCAACATCACCGGCTGCGACCCGGCCAACGTGCTGAGCCGCGACGGCGGCAAAATCCGCCAGCTGGTATTGCTCGATTTGGACGGGCCGGTGTACGTGCTGGGCGACGGCTACACCGACTACCAGATTCGGGAAGCCGGCCTGGCCCACCGCTTCTACGCCTACACCGAGAACGTGAGCCGCCCGAGCGTGGTGGCCCACGCCGACGAAGTGCTGCCCACTTTCGATGAGTTTTTATACCAACTAGGACTGCCCATGACTTTATCATACCCCAAAAACCGCATCAAAGTGCTGCTGCTGGAAAATCCCGATGCCCGCGCCGCCGAACTCTTCCGTCAGGAAGGCTACCAGGTGGAGGAAGTGAAGGGCGGCCTCGACGAGGAGGAGCTCATTGCGCGCATCGAGGGCGTGAGCTTGCTCGGCATTCGGTCTAAAACCCAGGTCACGCAGCGCGTGCTCGACGCGGCCAACCGGCTGATTGGCATCGGCGCGTTCTGCATCGGCACCAACCAGATTGACCTAACGGCGGCCATGAAAAAGGGCGTGGCCGTGTTCAACGCGCCGTTCAGCAACACCCGCTCGGTGGTGGAGCTGGCGCTGGGCGAAATCATCGTGCTGGCCCGCCGCATTCCGGAGAAGAACCCCAAAATGCACGCCGGCGAGTGGGATAAGTCGGCCAATGGCGCGTTCGAGATTCGCGGCAAAACCCTCGGCATCGTGGGCTACGGCAACATCGGCTCGCAACTGAGCGTGGTGGCCGAGGCCGTGGGCATGAAGGTGGTCTACTTCGACACGGCCGAAAAGCTGCAGCTCGGCAACGCCGTGAAGTGCCGCACGCTGGAAGAATTGCTCGCGCAGGCCGATGTGGTGACGCTGCACATCGACGGCCGGCCCGAAAACCTGGATTTCTTCGGCGCGAAGGACTTTGCGCGCATGAAAAAGGGCGCGCTCTTCCTCAACAACGCCCGCGGCCATGTCGTGAACGTGCCCGCCCTGGCCGCCGCCCTGCGCTCCGGCCACCTCGGCGGCGCAGCCATCGACGTGTTTCCCTACGAGCCCAAAACCAACCATGAGGGCTTCGAGAACGAGCTGCGCGGCCTGCCCAACGTGCTGCTCACGCCGCACATCGGCGGCAGCACGGCCGAGGCCCAGCGCAACATCGCCGAGTTTGTGCCCGAGCGGCTCATGCAGTACATCAACACCGGCAACACCCAGCAGGCGGTCAACTTCCCCAACATTCAGCTGCCAGTGCAGCAGGCCCACCGCCTCATCCACATCCACGCCAACGTGCCCGGCGTGCTGGCCAACATCAACAACGTGCTGGCCGCCCACCACGTCAACATTCTGGGCCAGTACCTGAAAACCAACGAGCAAATCGGTTATGTGATAACCGACATCAACCGCGAATACGACCAGGAAGTAATCAAGGCCCTGCGCGAGGTGGCGCACACCATCAAGTTTCGGGTGCTGTATTAACGCTTGGTGCGTGGGCCGGGCGGGCTACTTATCTGGCGGCAGCGTTGTACGGCACGTAATTTTCCCATTGCCAGGGGGTGGTGCGGTCGCCGAGTAACTTCTCCAACAATTCCTTGAAAATCAGGTCTGCGTTGGAGCTGTTGCTCATCAGAAGCAGGCCTTTTTTGCGGTCCCGAAATACCACGCTGTGGTTTTCCCAACCGTCGTCGTGTCCCTCTTTGAAATACGCGGGCCCATAGGGCGACTCAAACGTGCCCCAGCCCAGGCCATAGCTGAGGCGAATAGCGCGGTTGCTATCGGGCGCGGCCACGGTGGCCAGCGGGCCAAACTGCGCCTTGTACGGAATGCGTACCTGGGCGCGGGTCATCGCAGCCTGGGCTGCGGGTTTCAGCAACTGGCCTTGCATCACGGCAGCCAGGAAAGCCGCGTAGTCGGCCGGCGTGGTTTCGAGGGAGCCGGCCGCGCCAGGCTTGGTGCGCTTGCGCTTGTCCAGGGGCTGGCCCTCCTCGGTGTAGCCCAAGGCATAATTTCCTTCGAAGGCGGGCTGCCACACGTAGCTGGTGCGCGCCAGGCCCAGAGGCCGAAACAGGCGCTCCGCGCTCAGCTCGGTGAGGCTTTTTTGCGTCACAGTTTCCACCACCAACTGCAGCAGCTGCAGGCCTTCGCCGGAGTACCAGTACTGCGCGCCCGGCGCAAACTTGAACCGCAGCTTTTTGTCGGGCGCCAGCCAGCGCCAGTTGGGCAGACCGGTGGTATGCGTCAGGGCCATGCGAGCGGTGAGCTGCTGCCACCGGACGTCGCCGGCCAGGTCCTGGTAGGCTTCGTATTCGGGAATGGGCTTGGGCAGGTACTGATGCAGCGGCTTGTCGAGGTCGAGGCGCTTTTCCTGCACCAACTGCATAACCAGGCAGGCAAACACGGCCTTGCTGAACGAGGCACCGTACATGGCGGTGGCGGGTTCGAGTGGCGCTTTGGTTTCGAGGTTGCGGTAGCCGTAGGCTTTCAGGTAGCGCACCTTGTTGTCTTCGAGCAGCGCAACCGCCAAGCCCGGAATTTTGGCCGAATCCATCAGTTGCGTTACCAGCCGGTCAATTTCGGGCCCGCGCAAGGTGCGCCCGTCCAGGGTGTGGAACGCCGTAGCGCGTTGGGCTTGCCCTGTCACCGGCCCCAGGCAAGCCGCACATAAAAACAAGCTTTTTTCAAGTAGCGCCTTCATAGTCCAAGCCGTGGCCGCAGCAGTAAACGCTGCAAAATAAGCTGTTCATCAGCACAATAACAAGCCGCGGCCCGACAATGAAAGCGTCCCTATAATCTATCCCGCACCTGGCGCAACAGGCGCTCAATCTCGTTGCGCACGGGCTGGTCGTCGGCCGGGAAGCCGTTGTTGAAGAAGGTCACGGCCACCAGGCGGCCGGTTTTGGTGCGCACGTAGCCGCAGAGGTTCACGGTGTTGGTCAGGGTGCCGGTTTTGCCCCAGAACCAGGTGCCGGTCGCATCGTGGTAGCGCTTGCGCAGGGTGCCCTGGCCACCGCCAGCGGCCAGCACGCTCAGCAGGCGCGGCTCTGCTACTTCCTGGTGCAGCCGGAGCAGCAGCGCCGTGAAGGTGCGCGGCGTAACCAGGTTGAGGCGCGAGAGGCCCGAGCCGTCCACCCAAACGGGCTGGTCCGGCAGGGTATTGAGGTGTTTGCGGAGCGCGAAGCGGATGGCCCGGCTGGTGCTCAGCGAGTCGTGCCCGAGGGTGGTGCTGCATAGGAGCAGCAGCTGCTCGGCCAGGAAATTGTCGCTCACGCGCAGCGTGCGGCGGTAGAGCGAATCGACGGGCAGGCCGCGCAGCGTGCGTACCTCGTCTGCTTGCCGGGGCCGCCACGGCACCCCCACAATGGCCCGGCGCAGGGTGTCGCCCAACAGGCGCAGCAGCAGCGTGCGGCTGGTCCGAAACGGCACTTCATCAATCCACTTCTTCGTCGAAGGCAGGGTATAGAAGCGGT
>JAYSZD010000225.1:0-2000 GCA_043738185.1 Hymenobacter sp.
TTTGACGGGAATTGTGTGGCTCGCACCTCAAATTTCCGACTTCTTTGGGAGTCTTTTGCTTTATGCCCACCCAACAGGCATTATCCTAAACAGGCTCAATGGCACAAGCAGGAGAGCCAATTGTTGGCTTGGGCGTTGCAAGGTGGAGCATGGTTTTTTGCGGCTCAACCGGCCTGTCCCAACAACACCCTCACAACAGTTGACGCCTTATTCGGTAAACGCTCTTACTACTCCACCGTAATAACCGGTAGGCCTTCCTCCATCAAATCGCCGCCCGTGGTGGCGGCCTCCTGGCGAAACTTCGAGAAGCAAATGGTGCGATTTGAAGCGAAACGGTTGGTCGGGTCGCTGATAACGACCACGTTTTCAAACGTGCCAAACTCTTTGCCCTCGTACATCAGGCTTTGCTTAATGCCCAAATCGGGCTTGTTTACCACATTCACGTAGATGGACCGGCCCACCGCTTTCGGCCCCGGCTTGGCGTAGAGCACCAGGGTTTCAATGCTGCCATCGCAGCTGTCGGCGCAACTACCAAGCAACAGGGAAGCGCCTAGAAAAAAGGACAATCGAAATAAATTTTTCATGACCAGAATGAAAAGCGTAAACAACTGCGCCTAACCATGGCGGTTAGGCGCAGTTGTCAAATCAATTTTTAAATCTTAAATCGTCGAGAAATCAAACGACTGCTCCAGAAACGCCGTCGTGAAATTGCCTTCCCGGAACTGGGCATTGTCCATCAGCGCGAGGTGGAAGGGGATGGTTGTTTTCACGCCTTCTACCACAAACTCGCTCAGGGCGCGTTTCATTTTCACGATGCACTCCTCCCGGGTCTGGGCCACGGTGATGAGCTTGGCAATCATTGAGTCGTAGTTCGGCGGGATGGTGTAGCCGGCATACACGTGCGTATCCACGCGCACGCCGTGGCCGCCGGGAATGTGCAGGGTCGTGATTTTGCCAGGTGCCGGGCGGAAGTTATTGCGCGGGTCCTCGGCGTTGATGCGGCACTCCATGGCGTGCATCTTCGGGAAGTAGTTTTTGCCCGAAATCGGGATGCCTGCCGCCACCTTGATTTGCTCCTTGATGAGGTCGTAGTTGATGATTTCTTCCGTCACCGGGTGCTCCACCTGAATGCGGGTGTTCATCTCCATAAAGTAGAAATCACGGTTGGCATCCACCAGAAACTCAATCGTGCCCACGCCCTCATAGCCAATGGCCGAAGCGCCGGCAATGGCCGCCTTACCCATTTTCTCGCGTAGCGCGTCGGTCATGAAAGGGGAGGGCGCCTCCTCCACCAGCTTCTGGTGGCGGCGCTGAATGCTACAGTCGCGCTCCGAAAGGTGGGCCACGTGGCCGAACTGGTCGCCCACAATCTGCACCTCAATGTGGCGGGGCTCCACCACAAACTTCTCCAGGTACATGCCGTCGTTGCCGAAAGCCGCCTTCGATTCCGTCCGGGCATCGTCCCAGGCTTTCTGGAATTCGTCGTCGGAGTGGATAATGCGCATGCCGCGCCCGCCGCCGCCAGCCGTGGCCTTGATGATGACGGGGTATTTGATTTTGTTGGCAATCTTCTTGCCCTGCTCCACCGAATCCAGCAAGCCCACCGAGCCGGGGATGCACGGCACGCCGGCCTTAATCATCGTGGCTTTGGCCGTGGCCTTGTCGCCCATCTGGTTTATCATCTCGGGCGAAGCCCCGATGAACTTGATGCCGTTTTCGGCGCAGATGCGCGAGAATTCCGCGTTTTCGGATAGGAAGCCGTAGCCGGGATGAATGGCGTCGGCGTTGGTGATTTCGGCGGCCGAAATCAGGCTCGGCATGCTCAGGTAGGACTGGGCCGAGGAGGGCGGGCCGATGCACACGGCTTCGTCGGCAAACTTTACGTGCAGGCTTTCCTTGTCGGCAGTCGAGTACACGGCCACCGTTTTGATGCCCATTTCCTTGCAGGTGCGGATGATGCGCAGGGCAATTTCGCCCCGGTTGGCGATGAGTATTTTCTT
>JAYSZD010000226.1:0-4881 GCA_043738185.1 Hymenobacter sp.
GCGCTGGCCAGGGCCAGAAACGCCAGCAGGAGGGAGGTTTTATTCATGAATTGGGTAAGGATGGTGGGAAACAGGCGTGGTGGGTGGCCCGGCTTCAGCAAAGCCGGCGGGGCATTCCGCAGGGGCGCCGGCGGGATTCAGGCTGTGTGAATAAGGACGCTGGCGTAGGCCGCCACGCCTTCGCCCGTGCCCACAAAACCCAGTTTTTCGGTGGTGGTTGCTTTAATGGAAATCGCATCTTCGGCAATGCCCATCACGGCGGCCAGCACGCGCTGCATTTCCGGGATGTGGGGGTTCACCTTGGGCTGCTCCAGGCAAATGGTGGAGTCGATGTTGCCCACCTCGTAGCCCTTCTCCCGCAGCAGGCGCATCACCCCGGAAAGAAGTTTTTTGGAGTCGATGCCCTTGTACTGCGGGTCGGTGTCGGGGAAGTGGAAACCGATGTCGCGCAGGTTGGCCGCGCCCAGCAGCGCATCGCAGATAACGTGGATGAGCACATCGGCATCGGAGTGGCCGAGGGCGCCGTGGGTGTGCGGCACCTGAATGCCGCCGAGCCAGAACGGCAGGCCTTCCTGCAATTGGTGAACGTCGTAGCCGAAGCCGGTGCGAATTTTCATGAGGTCGAATAAAGGTAGGGCCACGAGGCTGCTGCAAAAGTACCCGGCGCGGCGTTTATGGTCCGCAAAATGCCTGGAAACGGCATTTATAATTTAATAACATGATTATTGAATAAAATATGGCTAAATAAATTAGCTTTGCATTGCTATTAAATTTAGTCGAAGATGGCGGCCAATCCGAATCTTTTTCTCAAATGCGGTAAGGTAAACGAAGCCGCTCTGCGTCACACAAAAGCGGAAAGTGCCCTGAACCGCCCGGAACGCCAAAAATAATTTGGAAACTTTGAGCACAATAAAAGTTTCCATTGTATCTTTGCGGCGTTAATTATGGAAATCAAAGACCGAATCCTTAGCCAGGCGCAGCAGCTTTTCATGCGCAATGGCATCAAAAGCGTGAGTATGGACGACATCGCCGCCGACATGGCCATGTCGAAAAAGACCCTCTACAAATGGTTCGAGAACAAGGACCAGATTGTGGAAGCTTCCATGAGCCGGCACCTGCTGGGTACGCAGTGCGACTGCACTGCTATGATAGAAACGGCTACCTCGGCCATTGATGAGCTGTTCCGGATGCTGGAATGGACCAAGAAAGAGTTCAGCAACATCCACCCCAGCATTTTCTATGACCTGCGGAAATTCCACCCCGGCACCTGGAAACTCTGGCTGGCCCACAAAAACGAATTCATCCTCACCCAAATCATCCTCAACCTGCGCCGGGGCATTACCGAAGGCCTGTTCCGGGCCGACCTCGACGTGGAGGTAATTGCCCGCCTGCGCCTGCATCAGATTGATATGCAGTTCAATCACGACGTGTACCCGTACCAGCAGTTTGGCAAAGAGCGGGTGTCGCAGGCGCTGCTGGAGCACTTTATGCTGGGCGTGGCCACCCTCAAAGGGCATAAGCTCATCAACCAGTACCGTCACATTACCGAAGAAGAATAACCCGCTTTTCCCCGCTTCCTGTTTCCCTTTTGCTGTTTTTTATGAACACGCTGTTTCGAACTAAAGTACTGCTGCTGACGGCCCTGAGTGCCGTCGCACCGCAGGCACTGCTTGCCCAGTCGCCGCCGGCCAGGCTGCCGGCCGCCCCGCCCATCACGGGCACCATGCCCCTGAGCCTGCAACAGGCCGTGAGCTACGCCGTGCAGAACAAGTCGAGCCTGCTGGCCACCCGCCTGGGTGAGGCCGCCGCCGCCGCCAAAGTGGGCGAAATCAAGAGCGCCGGCCTGCCGCAGGTGAATGTAGGCGCTACGCTCGCCGACAACTTCAAGCTGCAGCAGAACCTGGTGAGCTTCCCGGTGCAGCAAACTCTGCTTACGCAGGGCGACCTCGCCGCCGCTCAGGGCGGCGAGAAGCAGGTGCTGGGCACCCAGTTATTGGCCCTGCCGCCGCAGCCGTTCGCCTTTGGCCTGCAGTATGCGGGCAACACCAGCGCTTCGGTATCGCAGCTGCTCTTCGATGGGGCTTATCTAATTGGTTTGAAGGCCGCCAAGGTGTACACCGAGTTGGCCAAAAAGCAAACCCAGCAGGCCGAAATCGACGTGGTGGAGCAGGTGAGCAAGGCGTATTACAGCACGCTGGTGGCCCGCTCGCGCCTGGCACTGCTGGCCCGCAACGTGCAGCGCCTCGATACCGTGCTGTATCAGACCAACGAAACCTTCAAGGCTGGTTTTGTGGAGAAGCTTGACGTGGACCGCCTGCGCGTGCAGCGCAACAACCTGGTGGTGGAGCAGCAGAAAGCCCAGCGCCTCACCGAGCTGAGCGTGGGCCTGCTCAAGTTTCAGATGGGCCTGCCGCAGCAGCAAAACATTCAGCTCACCGACTCGCTCGGCGCGGCCGTGGTAGATGCCGGCGCCCTGCGCCAGCGCCTCGGCGTGGCCGATATGAACACTGGCGGTGGCGTGAACGGCCTGGGCGACGTGCCCCCGGCCCCGGTTACGCCCGGCGGCGATAATACCGCCGCCCAAAACCGCCTCGACCAACAAAACGCCTTGTCCGGTGGCCAGCCCATCGCGGCCCGCGGCGCACTGAATTACAACAACCGCATCGAATTTTCGACCCTGGAAACCCAGCAGGCCCTGGCCGGCCTCGACCTGCGCAACCGCCAGGCCGGTGCTTACCCGCGCCTCGTGCTCACGGGCGCCTACGGCTTCACGGGCTCGTCTCAATCCGGCAGCGAGCTGTTTGCCTTTCGCGGGCCCGACTCGCGCAACTCGGCCGGCTTTGCCAATCAGAACTGGTTTGGTTTCGGCAACGTGGGCCTGAGTTTGCAGGTGCCGGTGTTCGACGGCTTCCGCCGCAAGTATTTGGTGCAGCAGAGCCGCCTGCAGCAGCAGACGATTGAGCGCGGCTTCGAGACGCTGAAGCAAAGCATTGACTTGCAGGATGCCCAAAGCCGCACCACGCTCATCAACGCGCTGGACGTGCTGGACAACCAGCAGGCCAACCTGACTCTGGCTACCGACGTGGCCCGCGTCACGCGCATCAAGTTCAACGCCGGTGTGGGCTCCAACCTGGAGGTGATTACGGCCGAAACGGATTTGCGTTCAGCCCAAACCAATTACTACGGCGCGATTTACGACGTGCTGGTGGCCAAAGTGGACCGCGACAAAGCCACCGGCGAGCTGTTCAAGAATAGCCGTTAGCTGGTAGCTGTTAGCCACTAGCTTTTTCCCCTGTCAAACCTAAGAATGCCCTACGATGAAATTGTCTTTCAAAAAAGCTAATAGCCAGCAGCTGATAGCTAAAAGCTTCCTTAAAAAGGCTATCAGCTATCAGCTAGTAGCTATTAGCTTATTTGCCGCTTCCTGCGGCGGCGCCGAAGACCCCAAAGCCGAACTGGCCAAGCTCAAGAAAGAGCAGGCCGATACGCAGGCCAAAATAGCCACCCTCGAAGCCAAAACCGGCCCCGGCGAAGCCGCTCCGGCCACGCCCGTGAGCGTGATGAACGCCAAGCCCGAGAGCTTTAAAAGCTATCTGGAAGTGCAGGGCCGCGTCGATTTCGACCAGAACGCCACCGTGGGCAGCCGGGCTGCCGGTACCCTCACCAGCATTCGCGTGCAGCGCGGCGACCGGGTGCGCAAGGGCCAGGTGCTGGCCACCGTGGATGCCAGCATTCTGGACGCCAACGTGGCCGAGCTGAAAACCCGCATGGACCTGGCCCGCGTCATTTACGAGAAGCAAAAGAGCCTCTGGGACCAGCAGATTGGCACCGAAGTACAGTTTTTGCAGGCCCGCAATAACTACCGGGCCTTGCAAAACGGCTTGGCCACGCTCAACCAGCAGAAGGCCCTCTACAATGTGATTGCTCCGTTCTCGGGCACCGTGGATGAGGTGCTGCCCAAGCTGGGCGAAATCACCGCGCCCGGTGCGCCGGTAGTGCGCCTGAACGGCGGCACGGGCGGCAAAATCCTGGCCGACGTGTCGGAAGCCTACGGCAACAGCATCAAAGCCGGCGACAATGCCGTGGTGACCATTCCGGACCTGGGCGGCGAGGAGTTGCCCGCCACCGTGCGCGTGGTGAGCCGCAGCATCAATGCCACTAGCCGCACTTTCACGGTGGAGCTGCGCCTGAAAAATGCCAAAGCCGCCGAACTGCGTCCCAATATGGTGGCCACGGTGCGCATCCAGAACTACGCCGCCGCCAATGCCACCGTTGTTCCGGTGGACCTGGTGCAGCGCGACGAGCAGAACAGCTACGTGTATGTGGTGGGCAAAGCCGATGGCAAAATGACCGCCGAAAAGCGCATCATCAAAACCGGCAACACCTACAATGGCAAGGTGGAAGTAACCAGCGGCCTCACCGCCGCCGACCAGATTATCTCGGCCGGCTACCAGAACCTGAACGATGGCCAGGTAATAGCTATTAGCGGGTAGCTATTGGCTGTTAGCTTTTTTCCGGATAACGGTAAACAGCGCAAAATGAAGAATTACAAGGAATTGAAGGTGTGGCAGCGGGGCATTGAACTAGCGAAATCCACTTACGAACTGGTGCGTCAGTTGCCTCGTGAAGAGACGTATGGCCTACGCAGTCAGATGACGCGGGCCGCGGTTTCAATTCCTTCTAACATCGCGGAAGGCAGCAGCCGAACGAGTGGTAACGAATACCGGCACTTTCTGGAAATTGCCCTGGGCTCCTGTTTTGAGCTTGACACGCAGCTCATTATCGGGGTACAATCCGGCCTGCTAACCTTGCCCAACGAATCCCAGTTGCCCGAATTATTGGAGGAGGAAATAAAAATGCTGCACGGATTTATTGCCCGTC
>JAYSZD010000227.1:0-13450 GCA_043738185.1 Hymenobacter sp.
ACCCGGCAGGTCCGGCAGCTCTACGAGGCGCTAGGCCTGCGTAAGCTGCTGATGGAGCTGGCTCCCGACTACTGCATCTTCGACGTGGCGCATCACATCGGCTTCAGTACCGAGCAGGAGTACCAGCTGCTGGCCACCACCAGCGAGCAGGAACGCCAGGAAATGGTCCGCGACCACCTCGATACCATCCTGCCCGTGGTCCTCGAAACCGAGCGCCTCAAGGAGCGGGTGCGCCTCAACGGCCACTTTAAAAACCTGACGCCGCCTAACTTTTGACCACAGATTCAACGGATTTCAACGGATTCAACGGATTTTTTGTGGTTCGGCCCGGTCAGCGAAAAGCTTGATGCCGGCCAATAACAACGAAAAGAGGCGGCCTGACCGGGCCGCCTCTTTTTATGTTGGAACGATAAAACCGACCGGGCCGGACCACAAAAAATCCGTTGAATCCGCTAAAATCCGTTAAATCTGTGGTCTGCGGTTACTGTTTCAGGCCGGCGGGTACTCCCTGCGGGAAATCAGCGGCAATTTCCTGCTCCAGGTTGCTGATGCGGTTGCCGGGGTCAGGGTGCGTGCTTAAGAACTCGGGCGTGGAGCTGCGGCCGCCGGCCTGCGCCAGAATGTTCATGACCCCAATCATGGCGCGGGGGTCGTAGCCGGCCTGGGGCACAAAATCCACGGCCAGCTTATCGGCCTCCAATTCGTCGTTGCGGCTGAACCGCATGCCAACCACCTTAACAATGGCTGCCGCGATGGCCGCTTTGGCGACGGAGCTGCCGGGGCTGTCGGGGTCGTAGGATGCAATGGTAGCCGCACCGGCCAGACCCTGCGTCAGGTTGGATTTGGCTACCTGCGCGGCCGAGTGGCGGCCCACTACGTGGCCCACTTCGTGCGCCAGCACCCCGGCCAGCTGGGCTTCGGTTTTCAGGTTTTTCAGCAGGCCTTCGGTGATGAAAATTTGCCCACCGGGCAGCGCAAAGGCGTTGATGGTCTGGTCGTCGGCCAGCAGATGGAACTGGAATTTATAGGGCGTTTGGCCGGCTTTGGTGGACGAAATGATTTTCTGGCCGATTTGCTGCACCGCCGTCCGGGCCTGGGCATTGTTACTCAGGCCGCCGTACTGGGCGGCCATCGAAGGCGCGGCTTGTACCCCCAAGGCTATTTCCTGGTCGGCGCTCATGCTCACGTGCTGGGTTTCGCCAGTCACCTCGTTTTTGGAGGTGTTGAAATAATAGCCAAAGAGGGACACCGCCGCCACAATAATGGCAATGATGAAGCGGAGATTTAGTCGCATAATATTAAAGGAGAAAAGGGTAAGCGTGAGAGGCGACTCGGGCGGCTTCGTCGCCGAATCTGGCCCTTAAACGCACCCTTTCCGTTCTGGTTATCCTTCCTGGTCGCGGGGCTTATCGCAATCCGGCAAAAGCCGTCACGGCCGTGTCCATGTTCAGCCAGCGCGAGCGGTAGCCGGCCTCGGCTGGCCCGTGCAGGTACAGGATGCTGCCGCCCTTGATGGCCTTTACAATGGCAGTGGTTTCGGCCACGGGCAAGGCCGGACAGCCCTGGCTCCGGCCCAGACGACCGTGGGCTTTCACAAAGTCCTGGCACACGTAATCGGCCCCATGTATCACTACGGCCCGGCTTTCTGCGTTGGTGTTGTAGCCGGGGTCGAGACCGGTGAGGCGTAGCGAAAGCCCGTGCTTGCCGGTGTAGGTAGTGGGCGCGGTGCGGTAAAAGCCCAGGCTGCTCATCTCCGAGCCGTTTTTGTTGGAAAAGGCTACCGGCACATCGGCCCCGCTGGCTTTGCCATGCGCTACCAGCGTATGAAACAATATCTTTCCCTGCTCCACATCGATAACCCACAACCGCTTTTGGCTGCTGGCACGACTGAAATCAATCAGCGTGAGCACCGGCGGGCTGGCCGTGCGCTGTCCCACGGGCCGCAGGTTGTAATAGCCCACCAGGCTTTGGCGAAAAACCGGGAGCGCCAGCCCGGACGCTCCCAGGCCCAGCTTGGCGTAGAGCTGCGCCGCTTTTTGCTCAAACGCCGCCTGGTAATAGGCCCGACGGGCAGCGGGCGGCAGGGCCGCGACAGCCGCCTTGGAAACAGATTGCGCGGCCAGCTCCGCCGAATGAAGGACCAGCGACAGAGTAAGGCCCGCGAATAAAATCTTTCTAAACATCAATAAAAGGGTAATGCTGTGGATTTTGAATAATTCTGAGTAGTCCCCCCTAAATAACTACTTCAAAATTAGTGCTTAGCTTCGCTCAAACCTCAATTCCCGCCGCGGTATTTTCTACTTTCATCAGATGGCTCTTTCTTCTTTCGCTACGCGATGCACGCGCCTGTTGTTGCTATTGCTGCTCGGCGGCGTCCTGAACGGGTGCGGCCACGCCTTGCCCAGCTTGCCCGGCTTTGATGCCCCCACCTGGCGCAGCGACCCCTACGCCTGCCGCGATTTGCGCCGTGCGGCCCTGCCCGCGTTGATAAGCGGCAAAGAGCAGCTCTACGAAGCCCGCGCCAACGACGTAACGGCCCTACTTGGCCAGCCCGACGAGGAAGAACTCCGCGCCGGAACCGAAAAAGTCTACTACTATTATCTGGAGCCCGGCACGCAATGCGAAGGCCGCCGCGCGCGCTCCGGCGCTGCCTGTCTCAGCATCCGCTTTGGCCCCATCGGCACCGTAACGGAGGTTTTGACCGACCCGCTACCGCCGCACACGCCCCAGCCATAAACGCAGAACCCACTAGTTCAATAGCGGGCTCTGCGTTTGGAAAACAAGTTGGGATAATGCTTAGCCCAGTCCGTGGCCGGGTTCGCTGGGTGCGGGCTGCTGGTCGGGGCCCTGTTGCAGCTGGCTGAGCTGCGAGGGCGTGAGAATGCGACTGCACTCGCGTTCAAACTGCGCTTCAAGCTCGGCTACTTTGGCGGCGCCGGCGGCTTCGTTGCTCCGGTACTCGCGGGCAAGGGTTTTAAGATTTAGCTGTTTGGTCCGGTTCAGGGCGAGCAGGCTGATGAACTGGCCTTCGTTGAGGTGCAGCCGCTTGCTCATCTCCCGGGTGATAGTCAGAGCGTCTTGGTCGGCCGCTTTGGCTATCGAAGCAGCATTAAAAGTCGGGTGGTCTACTAGCCGGTCAGCCATTTGCGCGTGGGCCGTCAGCGAACCCGAAAGCAGAAAAAGCAGAGCGGATGAAATTATAACTTTATACATTTGAAAAGCAAAAATTGGGGTTAAAAAACCTATCGGTTTGCCGCCAACGCTCACAAGGTAGTGGAAGGTTTCTGTTTTATCTGGCTTTATTGATAAAATAATTTCCGAGACGCTGATGCGCAACTAAAAAACGGCCCGTTGAGGGCCGTTTCATTGCCTGGTATGACCCACGGAATTATGCGCCCTAATCGAGGCTGGTAATGGGCTGATGGTCGGGACTTTTAAAGTATTGCATGGCAATAAGGGAGGTAATTACCCCCGTCATCGAACCCAGCAGGATGATGCCCAGGCCACCGATGAGAATTCCCAGGTCGGCGCCGAACAGGTCGCGGGCCTGAATGCGCTCCACGGAACCTACTACGCCCTGGCTAAGCCCGCCCAACAGCCAGAAAAAAGCAGCCAGCAGCCCGGAAGCCACGATGGCCGTCACGATGCCCGTGCCAAAGCCCTGCAGGTAAGTCATGCGGTTGCCACGCGATTTTTTGAAGCGTTTAATGGCCAGCACCACGCCCACCATCAGGATGGCAATGTCGAGGGTGCCGGCCTCAATTTGATGAAGAAAGCCGGCCAGTGCGGCAATGCCGGTATATACCGTCAGCGCGATAGCCGTGAGAATGCCGATGCGCAAGCCGTTGTTTTCGGGGGTTATTGTAGGGGCAGCCATGTGAGAGTTGGTGAAGTGAATGAGAAAATACTTGTTTAGCAGGTGGTTTCACGCCTTAACTACTGGCTTGGAGGCTCGGAAGTTATCCGAAAGCAGCAAGGAAGAGCATTGACTGACATCGTGGGGCAATGAAAAAGGCACTATTTTGACGATAGGGCCGTTGTTTCCGCGCCCAGTTGGCCACTCCTTTCCGCGTGGATTTTCTGGCCGCTGCCCAGTGCGTAATTTTGGGCCCCGCCGAGCACCCGCGCGCGCGATTTTGAATTTGCTATTTTTTTTGACTGCATGATTTCGACCACCAATGTGAGCCTGCGCTACGGCAAGCGCATCCTGTTTGAAGACGTTACCGCTAAATTCCTGCCCGGCAACTGCTACGGCCTCATTGGGGCCAACGGCGCGGGTAAGTCCACGTTTCTGAAAATCCTGTCTGGCGAAATGGAGCCCAACACTGGCTCGGTGGAAATGCCGGCCGGCCAGCGCCTGGCCGTGCTCAAGCAGAATCAGTTTGCCTACGACGAGCAGCCCGTGCTGCAAACCGTGATTCAGGGCCACCAGCGCCTGCATGCGGTGATGACCGAGAAGGATGCGCTGTATGCCAAGGCCGATTTTAGCGATGCCGACGGCGAGCGCGCCGCCGAGCTGGAAGGTGAATTTGCCGACCTCGAAGGCTGGAACGCCGAATACGAAGCGGCCGAATTGCTCTCCGGCCTTGGCATTGTAGAAAGCAAGCATCAGTCCCTGATGGCCGACCTCGGCGCCAGCGAAAAGGTGCGTGTGCTGCTGGCCCAGGCGCTTTTTGGCAACCCCGATGTGCTGCTGCTCGACGAACCAACCAACAACCTGGACGCCGAAAGCGTGTTGTGGCTGGAAAACTTCCTCGACTCGTTTCAGAACACCGTGATTGTGGTGAGCCACGACCGCCACTTTCTGGATGCTGTGTGCAACTACATGGCTGATTTGGACTTCGGCAAAATTCAGATGTACCCCGGCAACTACACCTTCTGGTACGAAAGCAGCCAGATGGTATTGCGTCAACGCCAGGACGCCAACAAGAAAACCGAAGACCGCCGCAAGGAGCTGGAGGAATTCGTGCGCCGCTTTTCGGCCAACGCTTCGAAGTCGAAACAGGCCACCAGCCGCCAGAAGCTGCTGCAAAAACTCACGCTGGAAGATATCAAGCCCAGCTCGCGCCGCTATCCCTACATCGCTTTCAAGAGCGAGCGGGAGCCCGGCAACCAGCTGCTGAGCGTGGAAAATCTGAGCGCCAAAGTGGACGGCCAGACGATTTTCAAGAACGTAACCTTCACCCTGGATAAGAAGGACAAAGTGGCCATCGTGGGCCGCGACGACCGCGCTGCTTCCCTCCTCTTCGACATTATGTTTGGCGAGGCCACGGCGGCCACCGGCGACGTAAAATGGGGCACTACTATCACGCCGAGCTACTTTCCGAAGGAAAACAACAGCTTCTTCCAGTCGGGCGAGCTGAACCTGGTGGACTGGCTGCGGCAGTACTCTACCGACAAGGACGAGAGCTTCGTGCGCGGCTGGCTGGGCCGGATGCTGTTTTCGGGCGAGGAGTCGCAGAAGAAAAGCAACGTGCTGAGCGGTGGCGAAAAAGTGCGCTGCATGCTGAGCAAGATGATGCTGGAAGGCGGCAACGTGCAGGTACTGGATGACCCCACCAACCACCTGGACCTGGAAAGCATCACGGCCCTCAACAACGCCCTGCGTGACTACCCCGGCTCGCTCCTGTTTGCCTCACACGACCTGCAGTTCATCGACACCGTGGCCAACCGCATCATCGAGCTCACGCCCGACGGCATCATCGACCGGCGTATGAACTACGAGGAGTATCTGGCCGATGAAACGCTGAAAACCCAGCGCCAGAAAATGTACAAAATGGCGTAGCTGTTTTGGTAGCCTGGCTTGGCGCTGGAGAGGTGGCGGTTCGTCTCTCCAGCGGCAAGGCATATCGGGCTTCCTGCTGTATTTTTTACTGCTAAAAACAAACATGAAACTTCCGCTGCTTCCGCTGTTGCTCCTTGCCGGGGCGGCCCTGCTCCCCGCCCACCGCGCCCAGGCGCAGGAAAAGCCGGTGCTGAACTCCGCGCCTCCCGGCCCGCCGCCTGTGCCACCGCGTCCCACGGAGGCTACGCCGGCGCCCGTGCCCACGCCGATTCCGGCGTCTGAGCCAGTCCGCGAACCGTCAGGGTATCCGACGCCCCAGCCCTCGGGCGATGCCCCTTCGGGCCTGGATTTTCCTAATCGCGAGACGACCAAAGCTGGTGGCGCGGAGGATAAGCCACCGACGAAGAAGTTTCTGTACACCAATTTTGGCCTGGGATTCTCGTCCAACCGTGGACTCAATCAGTTTAATGTGAGCGCCGCGCCGGCCATCGGTTTTCGCATCACCGATAAGTTTGCCATCGGGCCGGGTATTTCCTATGCCTACAGCAGCTACAGCCTGACCGATGAATTTAAAAGGGCGGGTTTTGTCTTGAACTCGCAAAACGACACGAGCATCAAGTTGAGCAGCGTGGGTGTAAAAGCATTCGCGCAGTACATCGTATACAGGGAGTTTTTTGTACACGCCGAATACGAAGTCACTAACGCCGAGTTGATTGGTCAAGATGCCAATAACAATTTTTTTAAATACAAGCGCACCGTAACCACTCCGCTGGCTGGCATCGGCTACCGCTCTTCTTTGGGCCAAAATTCGGCGGTTGACATTGTCGGGCTTTACAACTTCGACAACTCCTTTGGCTCACTCTACCCGGGACTTGTATTGCGCTTTAGCTTTCTGTTCAATTTCGGCAAATAGCGAATCTGTTATATACGAAAAGGCCGCCCTGATTGCTCAGGACGGCCTTTTTTTGTTACCTGCGAAAGTGGAGTTAAATGGCTTTGCGGCCGCTGATTACCCGTAGCAGAATTGCAATAATTGCTATTACCAGCAGCACGTGAATCAGGCTGCTGCCGCCGATGCCAGCACCCAGGATACCGAAAAAGCCGAGCGCCCAGATGATAATAAGAATGACGGCGATGATGTACAAAAGATTACCCATGACTAGAGAGATTGAAAGGAGGTGAAAGAAAAAGTGTCTCTGCGGCTTTGTACGCGGCTTTATTTAAAAGGATATGAAAACCTAATAAATATTTTTCACAACCCAAACAAAACTACGGGTTGCTAATACCACTTGTAGCTTTGTTGCACTGGCCGACTGGCCGTTGATTTCCACACTCTCCCCTTTTTCCCACTCGTTATGAACGTAGCCGTTATTGGTTCCGGCACCATGGGCAATGGCATTGCCCACGTCTTTGCGCAGCACGGCTTTACCGTGGCCCTCATCGATGTCAGCCAGCCAGCCCTGGACCGGGCGCTGGGCACCATCACCAAAAACCTGGACCGCCAGGTGGCTAAAGCCGCCTTGAGCGAAGACGAAAAAACCGCCACCCTGGGCCGCCTGAAGACCTTCACCTCGCTGGAAGCCGGCGTGGCCGGGGCCGGGCTAGTGGTGGAAGCCGCCACCGAAAACGTGGACCTGAAGCTGCAAATCTTCCGCGACCTGGACCGGTTCGCACCCGCCGATGCCATTCTGGCCTCCAACACGTCGTCCATTTCCATCACCAAAATCGCGGCTGTCACGAAGCGCCCGCAGCAGGTAATCGGCATGCACTTCATGAACCCGGTGCCGGTGATGAAGCTGGTGGAGGTGATTCGCGGCTACGCCACGTCCGATGCGGTGACGGCCACGGTCATGGACCTGTCGCGGCAGCTGGGCAAAACGCCCACCGAGGTCAACGACTACCCCGGTTTTGTGGCCAACCGCATTCTGATGCCCATGATTAACGAGGCCATCATCTCGCTCTTCGAAGGCGTGGCCGGCGTGGAGGAGATTGACACGGTGATGAAGCTGGGCATGGCGCACCCCATGGGCCCGCTCCAACTGGCCGATTTTATTGGCCTGGACGTGTGCCTGGCCATTCTGCGGGTGCTGCACGAGGGCCTGGGCAACCCCAAATACGCGCCCTGCCCGCTGCTGGTGAACATGGTGATGGCCGGCCGCCTGGGCGCCAAATCCGGCGAAGGCTTCTACCAATACACGGCCGGCTCGAAGGAGCTGGTGGTCGCGGAGCGGTTTCGCAAATAGCAGACTGCTCATTCCAGAAACGTCCTGCTGAGCACTACCAAACGCGCTCCACCGCACGAGTAACTCTAATTACTTACAGGGTAGAGCGGCTTTGGCAGCGCTCAGCAGGGGGTTCTGCTTTTCGTGATTTTCTGTTGAGGAATAACTTCCGTCGCGTCTATCGCGTTGTCGACTCAACCAACGAATAAACTTCCTACCCATGCAAAAAGCAACATTTGGCGCCGGCTGCTTCTGGTGCGTCGAGGCCGTATTTCAGAACCTGAACGGCGTGGACAAAGTGGTGTCCGGCTACGCCGGCGGCCGCATCGCCAACCCTACCTACAAAGAAGTGTGCAGCGGCCTCACGGGCTACAACGAGGTCATTGACATCACCTTCGACCCGGCCGTTATCACCTTCGAAGAGCTGCTGGAGATTTTCTGGAAAACCCATGATTCGACCACCCTCAACCGCCAGGGCAACGACGTGGGCACGCAGTACCGCTCCGGCATCTACTACCACAACGACGAGCAAAAGCAGCTGGCCGAGGCCTATAAAAAGAAGCTCAACGACGGCCTCGCCTTCCCCGACCCGGTGGTGACGGAAATCCTGCCCGCCCCCACCTTTTATCCCGCCGAAAACTACCACCAGAACTACTTCAACCTGCACGGCCACGAGCCCTACTGCCAGTTTGTGGCCCGCCCCAAGGTGGAGAAGGTGAAGGCGCTGTTTGGCTCAAAACTGAGACCACAGATTTAACAGATTTTAGCGGATTCAACGGATTTTTTGTGGTTTCGGCTCGCTTGGAATTTCCTTGTCGTCGGTTCTCATTCATAACTTTAGGCTTTTTACGAAGCGTTTGAATTCGAGACTTGATGAGCCGAAATTGATGAGCAGGCCAACAGGCAATTCAAACGCTTCTAGGTAATTGATGATTTGCACATGATGCGCTTTAAGCAAGGCGTCGACCGCTTTTAGTTCGACCAAAACGCGCTTTTCAACGAAAAAGTCGACTCTTCGGGAGCCGACTTTTTCGTTTTCATAGAATATGGGCAACTCCACTTCGCGCTCGGCATTAAAGCCATTTTTATACAGCTCAATTGCTAAAGCCCGCTGATAGACTATTTCCGGAAAGCCGCGCCCCAGCTTGCGATGCACCGTCATGGCACAGCCAATAATGGCGCGCGTCAAGTCATTATAGGTTGCCAAATCGACCATCGCTCAAATAAAAGCGATAAAAGCAAGCCGAGCTACCAAAGCCGAGCCGGAACCACAAATAATCCGTTAAATCTGCTAAAATCCGTTAAATCTGCGGTCTTAGACGGAAACCCCAAAATCCCGCAACGCGTCATTCAGGCTCGTCTTCAAGTCCGTACTGGGCTTGCGCTGGCCGATGATGAGGGCGCACGGAACCTGGTACTCGCCGGCCGGGAATTGCTTGGGAATGGAGCCGGGGATGACCACCGAGCGGGGCGGCACGTAGCCGCGGTACTCCTTGGGCTCGGGGCCGGTCACGTCGATGATTTTGGTGCTGCCGGTGATGGTGACGCCCGCGCCAATAACGGCCTCTTTGCCAATGCGGCAGCCTTCGACCAGAATGCAGCGCGAACCGATGAAGGCGCCGTCTTCAATAATAACCGGGGCCGCCTGCACGGGCTCCAGCACGCCGCCGAGGCCCACGCCGCCGCTCAGGTGCACGCCTTTGCCTACCTGGGCGCAGCTGCCCACGGTGGCCCAGGTATCCACCATCGTGCCCTCGCCCACGTAGGCGCCGATGTTGGTGTAGCTGGGCATGAGGATGACGCCGGGCGCCAGAAATGCGCCGTAGCGGGCCACGGCGGGCGGCACCACGCGCACCTGCTGGCCGGCGTAGTCGGTTTTGAGCGCCATTTTATCGTGAAACTCAAAAGGGCCGACTTCCTGCGTGCTCATCTGGCGGATGGGGAAGTAGAGAATCACGGCCTTCTTCACCCATTCGTTGATGGTCCACTCGCCGCCGTCTTCGGTGGGCGGGGTGGCCACGCGCAGGCGGCCTTTGTCGAGCTCCTCGATAACGTGCTCGATAGCAGCTTTGGTTTCGGGATTCTGGAGCAGGGCGCGGTCGGCCCAGGCGGCTTCAATTTGGGTTTGTAGGTCGGACATGGGTAAAAAATATTAATCTGGTCAGTCGACGAAAAATACCGCGACTCACTTCGAAGCGGCAAAACTAGCATCTTTGGGCCGTGCTTGGCTCCGGTTCTTCTCAATTCGTGGTGTTGCTGGCTTCGGTATTGAAACCCGTGGACGACACCCGCATGCGCGAAAAGTTTGCCGAAACGCTGCTTAGCCGGCCTCAATCGCAGGTTCACGTGGCGGGTCGGGCTATCGGGAACGAGGTAGATTACCGGCTGCCAAAGGATTCCCCCCGCGTTTGCCACCACAATCTATTTTGGGGCTCCCGGCTCAGCTTGAACCGTCTCACGGCCCAATGGCGGTGCTGGCGGCTGCTGCAAATGCTGCGGCCCGCCGTGGTTATCGTGCACGCGCCGGAGTTGCTGCCGCTCACCCTGCTCTGGCAGGCAGTGGGCACCGGCCGCCGGTTTCTGTATGACATTCGCGAAAACTACGCCCTGAATGTGAACACACAGCGCGTGTACAAAGGCTTCGTCCGGCGCGGGCTGGCGGCTGTGCTGCGCTGGGTTGAGTCGCTGGCCGCTCATCGCGCCGCCGGCATCATCCTGGCCGAAGCCAGCTACGCCGAAGAGTTGCCCTTTTTAAGCCAGCTCCCGCCCAGCCGTGTGCTGGTGCTCGAAAACAAATACCAGCCGCTTCCCGGAGAACTGCTGCCCCAGCAGCCGCAGCCACTCCCGCCAGCTACCGAGCCGCTCCGGCTGCTCTATTCCGGCACCATTTCCGAGCTCAACGGCGTGTGGGAAGCCATTGCCTTTGCCGACCAGCTGCACCAGGCGTGGCCCGGCGGCACCCAGCTCACCATTATCGGGTTTTGCCAGCAGCCAGACCTGCTGCTGCAATTGCGGGCGAAAGTGGCCATGCACCCGGCCAGGCTAACCCTGCTGGGCGGGGACGAACCGGTGCCGCACGCCCGCATAGTGGCCGAAATAGAGCGCAGCCACCTGGGTTTGCTGCCCTACCAGCCGCACCCCAGCACCGAGCGCTGCCGTCCCACCAAGCTATTCGAATACCTGGCGCACGGTCTGCCCGTCATTTCCTCGCCCAATAGGCTGTGGCTTGAGCTGCTGCGTAAACACGGCGCGGGTTGGCAACTTGATTTTGCCCGGCCGCTCGATAGCGAGGGGGTTGTGACCCGTTTGCAAACCAGCGTTTTTTATCCTTTGGGCTTGCCGACTGATGTTCTGTGGGCTGCGGAAGGGAAAAAATTGTGGCTTTTGCTGGATTCTCTCGTTTAACCTGCCACCTTTGCCCCCCCATTTTACGTCAAGTGCGCAGCTGTTCTTTTCAGCGCATTGGCCCCAAAACCACCTTTTTTTAGAATTCCCATTTATTCTCCATCATCCATGGCAACCTTACGTCAGTCTTACATCGCCGGTGTCGGCCATTACGTGCCCAGCCGGGTCGTTACCAACGCCGAGCTGGAACCTATGATGAATACGTCCGATGCCTGGATTCAGGAACGGACCGGCATCCAGGAGCGGCGCTGGTTTGAGGAAGGCAAGGACACCACGGCCAACATGGGCGCCAACGCCGCCCGCAAAGCCCTGGAAATGGCCGGCGTAACGCCCGATGACGTGCAGCTGATTGTGTTCGCCACGCTCTCGCCCGATTATTTCTTTCCCGGTTCCGGCGTGCTCCTGCAACGCGAGCTGGGCATGAAAAACAACGCCCCGGCCCTGGATGTGCGCAACCAGTGCTCCGGCTTCATCTACGCCCTGTCGGTGGCCGACCAGTTCATCCGCACCGGCATGTACGATACCGTGCTGGTGGTGGGCTCTGAAATCCACTCCTCCGGCCTCGACAAGACGCCCGAAGGCCGGGGCGTTTCCGTCATTTTTGGCGATGGCGCCGGGGCCGTGGTGTTACGGCCCAGCACCGACGAAGGTCGGGGCATTCTCAGCACCCACCTGCACTCGCAAGGCGAGCATGCCGAAGAGCTGATTGTAAAGGAGCCCGGCTCGAACCGTGCCGACCGCCTGCAATACGTGCTCGACAATCCCCAGGAGCTGTATCCCTACATGAACGGTCAGAACGTGTTCAAGCACGCCGTGGTGCGTTTCCCACAAGTTATCAAGGAGGCGCTGGACCAGAACGGGCTTGCTTCGACCGACATCGACATGCTCATTCCGCACCAGGCCAACTTGCGCATCACGCAGTACGTGCAGCAGAAAATGGGCCTTTCTGATGACAAAGTGTTCAGCAACATCCAGCGCTACGGCAACACCACGGCTGCTTCGGTGCCCATTGCCCTGAGCGAAGCTGTGCAGGAAGGCAAGATTAAAAGAGGCGACCTCGTGTGCCTGGCCGCTTTCGGCAGCGGCTTTACCTGGGCCTCGGCCCTGATTAAATGGTAGACATGGTTTAGCTACTAGTTGAAAGCTGTTAGCTGTTAGCCTTTTGCTGACGCCTGACCAGCAAGCTAGCAGCTAACAGCTTTCAGCTAGTAGCTAAAAATAAATGCCCTCGCACACCGAAGAAAATTACCTTAAAGCAGTCTACAAACTGGCCGAAGCCGAGCCCGACAACAGCGGCGTGAGCACCAACCGCATTGCCGCCGCGCTTGACACCCGCGCGGCTTCGGTAACGGACATGCTCCGCCGACTGGCCGACAAGGGCCTGCTTAACTACGAGCGCTACCGGGGAGTGCAGCTCACGGCCGAGGGCCAGCGCCTGGCCTTGCTCACCATCCGCAAGCACCGCCTCTGGGAGGTGTTTCTGGTGCAGCACCTGGGCTTCAACTGGGACGAGGTGCATGAAGTAGCCGAGGAATTGGAGCACGTACAGTCGCCCCTGCTTATGCAGCGACTCGATGCCTTCCTGGGCCACCCGGCGCTCGACCCGCACGGCGACCCCATTCCGGCCGAGGACGGGGCCATGCGCCGGCCCACCCACCGTCTGTTGGCGGACCTCGCCGTGGGTGACCAGGGCACCTTGGCTGCCGTCAAAAACACCACGGCCCCCTTCCTGCAATACCTCGACAAAGTCGGGTTGCAGCTCGGCGCTTTGGTTGAAGTACTAGACAAGGTTCCCTTTGACAACTCGTTTGAAATCAGAATAAATAAAGAACGAATTGCTTTGATTTCAGCGGAAGTCAGCAACAACCTGTTCGTTACCGAATAAGCCAGACAACGGGCAAGCGTCTACCAAATCCGTGAAATCCGATTAATCCGAGCTAATCCGTGGTCCAGACATTATTCTCCGATACCATTGTCGCCTTGTCTACGCCGCCGGGCGCGGGTGCGCTGGCCGTTATCCGCTTGTCAGGCGGCGCGG
>JAYSZD010000228.1:0-1994 GCA_043738185.1 Hymenobacter sp.
ATCTCTACCGCACCGTTGAAACCGTCCAAAGGTGCGGTAGAGATGCTTCGACAAGCTCAGCATGACAGACGTTATTGAGAAGTTTAATTGAGGAACAAGTCTAGTAGCTGACGAAGGGCATTTGGCCCACAAACTCATCGGAGCTGACTTGCTTTAGGATGAACTCGGCCAGGTCGGCCCGGCCTATCGCCGTGCTGGCGTTGACGCCCACCCAGCCCATGCGGTACTGGCCGGTATAAGGCTGGTCGGTGAGGCGCGGGGCGCGCACGATTTTCCAGTCCAGGCCGCTGGCTTGCAGCACTTCGGCGTGGCCGGCCGCGTCGGTGAGCACCTGGGGCACCAGCAGCCGCATCAGGCCGCGGATGAGGCGGTCGGCCAGCTTGGGCTGGTCGGGGCCAAAGGGCAGGCCGCCGCCCGAGAGGCTGATGATGCGGCGGATGCCCTGGGCGTGCATGGCGGCTACGATGTGGCGGGTGCCCACGGTCTGCACGTCCTTGGGCGAGCCCTTCACCTGGCCAAACACGCTCACCACGGCGTCGGCGCCCTGCATGGTGCGGGCCACGTCGGCGGGGTTGAGCACGTCGCCGGCAATGATTTCCAGCCCGGAGTCGCGCGTGGTAAGCTTGGCCGGCGTTCGCACCAGGGCCCGGACGTGGCAGCCTTGCCGCAAGGCCTGCGCGAGCACCTGCTGACCGGTTTTACCAGAAGCACCAAAAAGAGCAATAGTAGGCATAGGAACGTTGGTTAGAGGAGAATTATAGCGAATAATTGAGCCCGAAAGCCGAAAGGTAGCTACCTTGCGGCACCCTCCAAAACCACCGGTACCCACCTCTAGGTAAGTATGAACGCCACGCCCCTGCTCATTACCCCTGGCTGCCCCATCCGCACCACCCTCGACATGCTGGGCGGCAAGTGGAGCCTGCTGGTGCTCCACCAGCTGGCGGGCGGCGCGCGGCGCTTCGGCGAGCTGCGCCGGCTGCTGCCCGACATCAGCGAGAAGGTGCTGGTGCAGCAGCTCAAGCAGCTGGCCAACGCCGAGCTGCTGGTGCGCACCAACCACGGCGAAGTGCCGCCCCGCGTCGAGTACCACCTCACGGCCCTGGGCCGGCAGGCGCTGCCGGTACTGGCAGCCACGGCCGAGTTCGGCCGGGTGTACGCGGCGCATATTCAAAACGGCCGTCCTACGCCGTGAGGGCAGCCCGGTGCGGGAAACCGGCGCCTTTCGGGGTGGCGCGCTACCCGTTGGGGTCACACTCTGGTAAGTGGCCGACGCTCGGGGCTTGCACCAGTTATTCCTTCCTCACCCGGCACGCCATTCCTGCCAATTTGTCATTTTGGCCCGTTAAGACGTATCTTTACGGCCCGCCGAAATGCGCTGCTATTATGTCCCAAGCTCTGCTAACCCTTGATTTTCTAGATAAAGAAACCCTGGCCCCTGAGGCGACGCCCGGCGGCGAAGTCCGCGTGACGGCCGCTACCCGCACGGGGCGGCAGCGCAAGCTCTATATTGAGAGCTACGGCTGCCAGATGAATTTCTCGGATTCCGAAATCGTATCGAGCATCCTCTTTGATGAGGGGTTTGATACCACCGACGACCTGGCCAGCGCCGATTTGGTGCTGCTCAACACCTGCTCCATCCGGGAGAAGGCCGAGCAGACGGTGCGCATGCGCCTGTCGCAAATCAACTCGCACAAAAAGCGCAACCCCGGCCTGCTGGTGGGCGTGCTGGGCTGCATGGCCGAGCGCCTGAAAAGCAAGTTTCTGGAGGAAGAGAAAATCGTGGACCTCGTGGTGGGTCCCGATGCCTACCGCGACCTGCCGCAGCTCATCAGCCAGGTCGATGGCGGGCAAAAGGGTGTGAACGTGCTGCTGAGCCGCGAAGAAACCTACGCCGACATCACGCCGGTGCGCCTGAACTCCAACGGCGTGTCGGCCTTCATCAGCATCATGCGCGGCTGCGACAACATGTGCTCGTTTTGCGTGGTGCCCTTCAC
>JAYSZD010000229.1:0-1992 GCA_043738185.1 Hymenobacter sp.
GGCCCCGGCCTACCTGGGCGGGGCGGTGCGCATCCTGAGCCTGGACGGGCGCACGGTGTGGCGCGGCACCCACCAGGGCGAGCCGGTGGACGTGGCGGCGCTGCGCACGGGCCTCTACACCATGGTGCTGACGGGCAAAGGCCAGCCCACCGTGGTGAGACGCTTCAGCAAAGAGTAACCCCACGCGGGGAGCCGGGGTGAACCGGCTCCCCGCTTTTTTTATGTCGGCGGCCATCGGCCAGGCCGCGCTGGTGTGGTTGACCTGGGCGGGCACCGTCCAGGTTTTGTTGCTGGTCGGGGTTACCGGGCCCAGCGCAGCCCCCCGGTTCGTAGGCTTGGTTGGCCGGGCAAAAAACGAAATTCAAAGCACGAACTGCACAAAAGAGTCATGGAAATGGTACTACAAATAAGCCATAGTAATATAATATAAAACATGTATTTATTAGCTATAACCCCCGCTTTTACCAATGCCGCCGGTACGCTGGCACAGCATCCGGCGGGCTATTTGCGCGTTGAGTTCGCTCCGGGCATTTGGCGGGCGGCCGAACTGGCCGAATTGCTGATGCAGGGGGAGGCAACGCTGCTGGCGCACGGCTGGCATCTTGTACTCGTCGATGCCCGGCAGCTGCACGTTTTCACCCCCGAAGTCATGCACTGGCTGCGCTACACATGGCTAATGCGGGGCCAGACCCAACCGCCCAACATCATCAAAGCCGTCGTAATGCCCACCAGCCCCGAGGCCTGCGCGGCCATTGGCCTGCTGCGCGACCACGCTCCGGCTCTCACCCGCTACAGCTATTTCGTGAGTGAGGAAGCCGCCCATTCTTACCTGCTCGCTCTGTTGGCTTAGCCAGGAGGGCATTGGCGGTGGCGCATTACCTCCTTGCCAATGAGCTTGCAGCGTGCCTGCTTTTTCTTGCAAATGGCTGTACCCAGCTTGGGTTGTGAAGTGAGCTTCCCGATGGGGTAAACGTGAGGTGGTCTGGTTAATCTGGACAGAACAGGGTGGTATCTTTCCCACGTCATGAAAGACACGCCAAAACCCGACAAGCGCCGCAAGTACGATGCGGCCTTCCGTGCCGAAGCCCTGCGCCTGGCCGAGCAAAGCCGCTCGACCCAGGCCGCCGCCCGCGCCCTGAACATCGACCCCAAACGCATCTACCAGTGGCAGAAAGCCACCCAAACGCCGGTGGCGGCGGCCTTGGGGGCAGCACTGGACCCGGCCACGGCGGCCGGGCTGCGCCAGTTGCGGGCCCTGGCCCGGCGGCAGGCGCAGGAGCTGGCCATTTTAAAAAAAGCCATCGCCATCTTCTCGGTGAGCCCGACCCCATGAGCCGCTACCGCTTCATCGCCGCCGAACGCGGCCACTACCTCGTGCGGCGGCTCTGTCAGGTGCTGGATGTGCCGGCCAGCGGCTAATACGTCTGGCAGGCGGGCCAGCAGTGGGTCGAGGGGGCCGCCACGCCGGCCTGGGAAACGGCACTGGTTACGGCCTTCCGGCACCATATACGGCGCTATGGCACCCGTCGGTTGCTGGTCGCCCTGCGCCAGGATGGGCACCGGGTGGGCCGCCAGCGCCAGCGCATGGCCATGCGCCGCGAAGGCCTGCACGCGCTGCAACCCAAGGCCTTCACCCCGCGCACAACCGATTCGACCCATGGCCTGCGCTGCGCCCCCAACCGACTGCTCGACCAGCGCAAGCCCACCCAGGCCAACTAGGTGTGGGTATCGGACATCACGTATTTGCCGCTCGCCAACGGCTCCTAGGCCTACTTGTGCGCCTTTCAGGATATGGCCACCCAGCACGTGGTTGGCTGGCACGTGGGCGCGAGTATGCCCGAAGAACTGGTGACCACCGCTTTACAACGGGCTTTTTTCGCTCAGCCGCCTACCTCGGGCCTGCTCGTCCACTCCGACCGCGGTCGTACCCGGTAGGGCGGGCAATACTGCGGCAACGCCTACCGCGCCCTGCTCCGCCAACACGGGGCGCTG
>JAYSZD010000230.1:0-1990 GCA_043738185.1 Hymenobacter sp.
CCGCTGTAGTAGTCGAGGGCGGTGGTGGCAAGCAGCAGCAGGGCGTAATCGGCCCGCCAGCTCATGTAGAAGTAGTAGCTGGCCAGCAGCAGCAGGGCCCCGCGCCAGCGCGGCGGCAGGCCGTAGTACAGCCCGACAACGAGCGGAAAGAAGACGAGAAAGTGGAGGGAATTGAAGAGCATGCGCGGCGCGGAGGCCCCAAAGGTCGGGGCTGTAGCCTGGACTCCACGCGCCCAGGCCGGAGCGGGGAGCTTTGCTGAATTACTCAGGCGCGGCGCGGACTCGCGGAGTCCGCGCTACATTCCTGTTACTTTTGCAGTCCTGTTTTCGGCTTACTACTTTTCATGGCTCTCGACCTCAACCACAAATCCATCCTCGTTACCGGCGGCACTGGCTCCTTCGGCAAGCAATTCGTTCGCACCGTTTTTGAGCTTTTTCCGCAGGTGAAACGCCTCGTGGTGTTCTCGCGCGACGAGCTGAAGCAGTACGAAATGAGCCAGGAGTTCAGCCCGGCCAACTACCCGGCCATTCGCTATTTCATTGGCGATGTGCGCGATGAGCAGCGCTTGCACCGGGCCTGCGAGGGCATCGATATCGTGATTCACGCCGCCGCCCTCAAGCAGGTGCCCGCCGCCGAATACAACCCGATGGAGTGCATCAAAACCAATATTTTCGGGGCCGAAAACGTCATCAATGCCGCCCTGGACTGCGGCGTGAAGGACGTGGTGGCCCTGAGCACCGACAAAGCTGCGGCGCCCATCAACCTCTACGGCGCCACCAAGCTGTGCTCCGACAAGCTGTTTGTGGCGGCCAACAACATGAAGGGCAAGCGCGACCTGCGCTTTTCGGTGGTGCGCTACGGCAACGTAATTGGCTCGCGCGGCTCGGTGGTGCCGTTTTTTATGCAGCAGCGCAGCACCGGCGTGCTCCCCATCACCCACCCCGACATGACGCGCTTCAACATTTCGTTGGAAGAAGGCGTTGATTTGGTACTTTATGCGCTGGAGCATTCCTGGGGCGGCGAGATTTTCGTACCCAAAATCCCGAGCTATAAAATCACGGAAGTAGCCCGTGCCATCGGCCCGGACTGCGAGCAAAAGATTGTAGGCATCCGTCCCGGCGAGAAGCTGCACGAAGCCATGATTACCGAAACCGATGCCCTGAGCACCGTCGAGCTGGACCGCTACTACGTCATCCTGCCGTCGATGCCGACCTGGAACGTGGATAAATTCATTCAACACTTCAACGGCAAGCGCGTGCCGCTGGGCTTCCAGTACGACTCGGCCAATAACGAAGAATGGCTGAACGCCGAGCAGATTCGCGACGAAATCCGCCGGCACGTCGATGCCAACTTCGCCGTTTAGCCGCTAGCGCCGCACTTCCACCCAGCCTTTGATTTGCTGGCCCGAAACGGCTTTGGTCAGGAAGTAATAATAGATACCGTCGGGCTGACCCTGGGCGGCCCAGGAGTTGTCGTAAGCCGCCTGCGAAAAAATTTCGTGCCCCCAGCGGTTGAACACGCGCAGGCTGTAAGCGGAAGAAAACAACCCTTTTAATACAAAAGTGGCGTTGTAGCTGTCACCGTTGGGCGTGATAATATTGGGAACGGTGAACGGGCAAGCCTCGTCGCGCACCAGCAGCGAATCGGCGCTGACGCAACCCGCGGCATTACGCACTGCCACGCGGTAGCGGCCGGGCAGCGTGGCGGCGAAGCTGGCCCCGGTGCTACCATCCTGCCAGCGGTAGGTGGTGCCGGCCGGCTGCGGGCCCGCCTGCAGCTGCATCGCGGGCTGCCCGGCGCAAAGTACGGTGTCGCGCCCCAGCCGCACGACCGGCGCCGGCAACAATTCAACGTCTACTGAGTCCTGCACCACGCAGCCCTGGGGCGAAGTGAGCGTGAGCACGTAGCGGCCGACGGCGCGCACGGGGCGGGTGGCGGTGGTTGGCCCGTCGCGCCAACGGTAAGTAGTGCCCACCGGCTGCCCCGTTG
>JAYSZD010000231.1:0-4860 GCA_043738185.1 Hymenobacter sp.
ATACGGCGTTACAGCTGTGGAAAGTCAGCCACAGCAACAGGAGCTTGAACAGGCCGGGCTGTGCACGCGCGTACCGCCAGAACCACACAAACGCGGCCAGGCCCACCACCAGGCAGAGGGCCGGCCCCACGCCATATACCGTTACAACGGCCTTGCGCCACCATTCATTATCGACCATGGTGTAAACCACGCGGCTGGGTGTCCACATCCCGCGCAGGTGGAAAAACCGGGACAATCCAAACTTCGCGGCATCGTGCAGGCCCCACACCAAATAATACGTGAGGATGTACAGGGCGGCCCCGTTGAAGGCGGCAACCACGAATTTGGATTTATCCGTTTCGGAAGAAATGGCAGCAGGCGTAGCTTTTCCCGGTTGCATAGGCAAGTGGTGAAATTGATGCCAAAAAGGGCAACTAGCAAAACTAAGAACCTGAAATCATAAAACCAGCTATAGCATAGTATTCGACCCAGCGCCATGGGCTGGCTTTTGCGCCCCGTGCTTCGTACCTTCGCGGACTGAAAAACCGCCCTCTGTGAAGAATATCCGCAACTTTTGCATCATTGCCCACATCGACCACGGGAAAAGTACCCTGGCCGACCGCCTGCTGGAGTTTACCAGCACTGTGGCCAAGCGCGACATGCAGGCCCAGCTGCTCGACAACATGGACCTGGAGCGCGAGCGTGGCATCACCATCAAGAGCCACGCCATTCAGATGCAGTACCCCTACAAAGGGGAAATCTACACGCTGAACCTGATTGACACGCCCGGCCACGTCGACTTTAGCTACGAAGTAAGCCGTAGTATCGCCGCCTGCGAAGGCGCTTTGCTGATTGTGGATGCTTCGCAAGGCATTGAGGCCCAGACGATTTCCAATCTCTACCTCGCCATCGGGGCCGACCTGGAAATCATTCCGGTGCTCAACAAAATCGACTTGCCGCACGCTATGCCGGAGGAGGTAACCGACGAAATCGTGGACCTGATTGGTTGCGAGCCCGGCGATATCCTGCATGCTTCGGGCAAAACCGGCATCGGCATCGAAGCCATTCTCAACGCCATCTGCGACCGGATTCCGGCGCCCAAAGGCGACCCGGAAGCGCCGTTGCAGGCGTTGATTTTTGATTCTGTGTTCAATTCCTACCGCGGTATCGAAGTATTGTTTCGCATCAAAAACGGCACCATGCGCAAAGGCGACAAGGTGAAGTTTATGGCCACGGGCAAGGAGTACGGCGCCGACGAAATCGGCATTCTGGGCCTGAACCAGGAGCCGCGCCAGGAAATGAGCGCCGGCAATGTGGGCTACCTCATCTCGGGCATCAAAGAAGCCCGCGAGGTGAAGGTGGGCGACACAATTACGCACGTGGCGCGGCCCACTACCGAAGCCATTCAGGGCTTTGCCGATGTGAAGCCGATGGTGTTCGCCGGTATCTACCCCGTCGAAACCACCGAGTACGAAGAGCTGCGCTCGTGCATGGAAAAGCTTCAGCTCAACGATGCCTCGCTGGTGTGGGAGCCCGAAACGTCGGTGGCGCTGGGCTTCGGCTTCCGCTGCGGCTTTCTGGGTATGCTGCACATGGAAATTGTGCAGGAGCGCCTGGAGCGCGAGTTCAACATGACGGTCATTACTACGGTGCCCAGCGTGCAGTTCCACGCCATCGGCACCAAGGACCAGAAGCTGACCATCAACGCCCCGAGCGAGATGCCGGACCCGAACATGATTAAGCTCATCGAGGAGCCGTTTATCCGGGCCCAGATTATTACGGCTTCGGAATACGTGGGCCCCATCATCACGCTGTGCATGGACAAGCGCGGCATCATCAAAGGCCAATCCTATCTCACTTCCGAGCGGGTGGAAATGACGTTTGAGCTGCCGCTGTCCGAGATTGTATTCGACTTTTTTGACAAGCTCAAAACCATCAGCCGCGGCTATGCCTCGCTCGACTACGAGCTGATTGGCTTCCGCGAAGCCGACATGGTGAAGCTGGACGTGATGCTGAACGGGGAGAAGGTTGACGCCCTGTCGGCCATCGTACACCGCTCGAAAAGCTACCAGTGGGGCAGCCGCCTCTGTGAGAAGCTGCGCGAGCTGCTGCCCCGCCAGATGTTCGACATTGCCATTCAGGCGTCCATCGGCCAGAAAATCATTGCCCGCGAAACCGTGAAGGCCCTGCGCAAAAACGTAATTGCCAAGTGCTACGGCGGCGACATCAGCCGGAAGCGTAAGCTGCTCGAAAAGCAGAAAGAAGGCAAAAAACGGATGCGCTCCGTGGGCTCCGTCGAAATCCCGCAAGAAGCCTTTCTGGCAGTTTTGAAGATTGATTGATTTGTAAAAAGCGGCTTTCGGGCCGCTTTTTTTATGCATTTTGTCAGGCTGACGGAGGAAGCATCTTATCACGGCTGCCTCAATCAGATTTGCTAACCACTTGCAGCGCGAGGCGTGAAAAGGTCCTTCGCGGTGCTCAGGATGCCACAACCCGTTTTATGACTTCCGTAACCACCACCAACCTCATCGACGGCAAACAAACTGCCGAGGACATCAAAGCCGAAATCGCGACTGCCGTAGCCACCATGAAAGCCGCTGGTCAAAAGGTACCGCACCTGGCCGCCATTCTTGTGGGGCACGACGGTGGCTCCGAAACCTACGTGCGCAATAAGGTGCTGGCCTGCGAGCGGGTTGGTTTTCAGTCCACGCTGCTGCGCTACGAGGACGACATTACCGAGGCCGACCTGCTGTCCAAAGTGGCCGAGCTGAACCAGGACCCGGAGATTGACGGCTTCATCGTGCAGCTCCCACTACCGGCGCACATCAACCCTGAAAAGGTCATCGAGGCCATCCGTCCGGAGAAGGACGTGGATGGTTTTCACCCCATGAACATTGGCCGGATGGTGGCCGGCTTGCCCGCCTTGCTGCCCGCCACTCCCTCGGGCATTGTGGAGCTGCTGGCGCGGCAAGGCATCAAAACCAGCGGCAAGCACTGCGTTGTTATTGGTCGTTCCAACATCGTGGGCACACCGGTTAGTATTCTGTTGGCCAAAAACTTGGACACGGCCAATTGCACGGTTACTTTATGTCATTCGCGCACCCAGAACCTGGCCGAAATCTGCCGCACTGCCGACATCGTGGTGGCAGCTATCGGGCGGCCCGAGTTCGTGACGGCCGCCATGGTGCGGCCCGGGGCCGTGGTCATCGACGTGGGCACCACCCGCGTGGCCGATGCCAGCAAGAAGAGCGGCTACACGCTCAAGGGCGATGTGAATTTTGCCGAAGTGGCGCCTTTGGCCGCAGCCATTACGCCTGTGCCGGGCGGGGTTGGTCCCATGACCATTGCCATGCTGCTGCTCAATACGCTCCGCGCTGCTACGGGCGAAATCTATCCCAATCCTACCCGCGGATAGGTAGGAATATTTGGTTAAGCTTTAGCTAAGCCGTACTTTTAATGTCCGGCTTTGGGAACGGCGTGTTCCTGTGTCAACGTTCAGACTGCGGTGCTTTCTGACGCATTACGTTATGATTACCGTGAATTTGCTTTCTTCAGAATTAGTTGTATTAAATGGTGCTGAAGTGGCGCCGGTATCGGGCTTGCTGCTGCCCGTCATGGAGCAGTTCTACACCATTCAGGGCGAAGGCTACAATACTGGCCGGGCCGCCTACTTCATTCGGTTGGGCGGCTGCGACGTGGGCTGCGTCTGGTGCGACGTGAAGGAGTCGTGGGATGCCGATGCGCACCCGCGCCAGTCAGTGGCCCAGCTGGTCGAAGCGGTACTGGCCTATCCTGGCCGCGACGTGGTAATTACCGGCGGCGAGCCGCTGATGCACGAGCTGGGGCCGCTCACAATGGCGCTGCACGCCGCCGGCTGCCGCACCTGGCTCGAAACTTCGGGCGCGCATCAATTATCTGGCACCTGGGACTGGATTTGCTTGTCGCCCAAGAAATTTAAGGCGCCGCTGCCGGAAGTGCTGGCTGCGGCCCACGAGCTGAAGGTGGTCGTTTTTAATGGGCACGATTTTGCTTGGGCCGAAGAACACGCGGCGCAGGTGCCGGCCGCGGCCCGGCTCTACTTGCAGCCCGAATGGAGCCGGGCCGCCCGGATGACGCCCGAGCTGGTAGAGTACGTGAAGCAGCACCCGCGCTGGCAGGTTTCGCTGCAAACGCATAAGTATCTAGACATCCCGTAGCTTATTCTATGCGTGCTATTTTAGTGGTGGGGGCCTTGCGGCTCGGAACGACGTTTCTGGTCTGGCTGATGCTCCTGGTTCCGGCCTGGAGCCAGACTCCCGTTAAAATTGCGCCGCCCACCAATACTAAAGCCCGCAACCTGCTCGAAAAAGCCCAGCAACAGGTCAAGGAGCGGGACTTCATCAAAGCCATAGAAAGCCTGAATCAGCTCAACGAAAAATTCCCCTCGTTTGGGGAGCCGTACCTGATGAAGGGCTCGCTGCTGAAGGCAGTTGGCAATAACCGGGGCGCCTTGGCGGCCTACCGCGACGGTCTGAGCAAAGTGGCTCTTGACGCTTCTCACGCGGCCGAATACCAGTTGTTGGGTGACTTGGCCCTGAGCTACGGCGAGTACCAAACCGCGCTGGACGCCTATAAGATGCTGCTGAAAGTAGCGCCCAAAACCTACCGCAACCTGGCCAAAGCTGAGCGGCAGCTGCGTACCTGCGAGTTTGCGTTGGAAGCCCTCAAAAAACCCGTGGGCGAGGCGCCGGTGCCATTGCCGGCGCCGCTCAACAGCTTTAAGTTTCAGTATTTTCCAGCCCTTACGGCCGACAACCGGTTTCTGCTTTTCACGGGCCGGCCGGCCGCCAGTAGCGGCGAAGACCTGTTTGTGAGTCGCCAGAACAAGGACAACTCGTTTGG
>JAYSZD010000232.1:0-1988 GCA_043738185.1 Hymenobacter sp.
GCTAAACAGGGTCAGGACGCTGAATTCGTGCTGCGGCTTCTCGAAGCTGTGCGTGTAGTTCAGGCTGGCATCCACGGTGCCCGACAGGTCCTTCGAGAACGTGTCGCGCCGGTCGCTACTGATGGGAGTGCCCGCGGCAACAGTACCCTGGTAGCTGGTGCGCAGCAGGTTGTCCTGATAGTTCTGGCCGCTGCGGGTGCCGTAGGCCACCGAGGCTTGCAGCGAATTCTGCTTGTCGAGGTCGTAGTCCCAGCCCAGCGTGTAGCGCCCGAAGAGGTTCTGCTGGCGCGTATCGGCCGACTGCAGCGTGGTCGTGGCCACTCGGGGGTCGAGCAGGCTGCGCGTCACCTGCGTGTTCGAAAACTCGCCCGGCACGTTGTACGTCGCCCGGCCGAAGCCCCCCAGCGAAAAGCCCATTTTGCCGGTGCGCAGCCCGCCGTTCAGGCTCAGGTTGCTGCTCCGGATGCCCACGCTCAGGTCCATGCCCAGCGTGGCCCCGCGCAGGGTGTTCGTTTTGGTGATGATGTTGATGATGCCGCCCGAGCCCTCGGCGTCGTACTTGGCCGAGGGCGAGGTGATGACCTCCACGGTTTTAATCTGGTCGGCCGGAATCTGCTTCAGCGCGTCGGCAATGCTGCTGGCCGCAATGGTCGAGGGCTTGTTGTTGATGAGCACCCGGATGTTGCTGGAGCCGCGCAGGCTCACGTTGCCGTCCAGGTCCACGCTCAGCAGCGGCACGCGCTTGAGCACATCGGTGGCGTCGCCGCCGCGGGTCGTCTGGTCGTTTTCGGCGTTGTACACCGTGCGGTCCACCCGCTCCTCAATCAGTGGCTTTTGGGCCACCACCACCACTTCGCCCAGCTTTTGGGCCGACGCTGCCAGGCCGATAGTGCCCAGGCTCAGGGCCTCGCCGGCGGTCACGGTCACGCCGGCGCGCGTCTCGTTGGTATAGCCCAGAAAGCTGATTTGCACTGTGTAGGTACCGGCCGGAATGCCGGCCAGCACAAACTTGCCGTCGTCGCCGGCCACTCCCCCGTTCACCGGCTTGCCGGCCGCGTCGAGCACGGCCACCGTGGCGTACGACACGGGCTTGCCGGTGGCCGCATCGGTCACGGTGCCGGTTACGCGGCCGGCCGCGGCGCGGGGCACGGCGTTCAAAACAGCGGGCCGGCCACCAGCTGGGGCCTGCTGACCCGAGGCCAAGTGGCTGATGCCCAACAGGGCGGATAGCAAAGCGGCACTAGCCGGTAGTTTTTGTTTCATACAATTCATAACGGCCAAAGTGCCATAATTCGGGCGGGAGGTTGCATCCGGCCACCGTCTTTTCTTGCGGGGCTTAAAAACGCCGAGCAAGTGCTTAACCGACAACTCACTCAATCGGCTTGCCGATACGCAAAGGTCCGCCGCGAAGCCGCCCGCGCCGCCGCCAACTAGACCACCAAACCGAAAACTCCGACGAAGAGCCCGATTCTGTCGCCGCTCAACAACCGCACTTCGCGCGCCGTCGTACCTTTGTGCCAGCCCGATAATCTTTTAGCGGGTCAGGCGGTTACATCCCCGTCACCCATCCCACCACGCCTGCCCTGATGATAGTTGAACCCGGCCCGCTCCTGGCGGCGATTGACTCGCCCGACGACCTCAAAAAGCTCGCCCCCGAGCAGTTAGTCCAACTCAGCGCCGAGCTGCGCGACTTTATCATCGACTCGGTGAGCATTTACGGCGGCCATTTTGGGGCCTCGCTGGGCGTGGTTGAGTTGACGGTGGCCCTGCACTACGTCTTTAATACGCCCCACGACCAGTTGATTTGGGACGTGGGCCACCAAGCCTACGGCCACAAAATTCTCACCGGCCGCCGCGAGCAGTTCCCCACCAATCGCCGCTACCATGGCATGTCGGGCTTTCCCAAGCGCAGCGAGAGCGAATATGATGCCTTTGGCGTGGGCCACAGCAGCACCAGCATTGGCGCGGCGCTGGGCATGGCCGTGGCC
>JAYSZD010000233.1:0-13314 GCA_043738185.1 Hymenobacter sp.
GCCGGTTTCTTAGCGGCCGGCTTGCTTTTGGCTTTGGAATCGCCCAACCCAACGCTGCCTTTGATGCGCTCCGAGAGGCCCTGGAATTGCTTTTCGAGCTCGGCGCGCTTGGTTTCGCCGCTCTTCATCAGGTCATCGACAATCTTCTTGCCCTCCGCCTGGGTCATTTTGTTGTCTTTCACCAACTTATCAATGGTGCTTTGCAACGACTTACTGCCTTGGGCAATGTAGCCAACGCCAGCATTAACGAACTTTTTGAACAAATCTTCCATGGTTAGGACAGGGTTGAAGGTGAAAAATAAAAACAGGGAAGTAGCTGAATCAAAAGACCTTGTCACACAAAACTAGTATGCAAGCCGACTATTTCTGTTGCAAACCTACGAACACAATACAATATAGTTGAACGGAGTGACTCGCTTTTTTTTAAAAAGGTGCTCTGTTTCATCTAAAACAAGAAATCTTTTTTATGCTGTGTGCCACAACCCCCGAAAAGTAGCTTGACTGACACCAAAAACCAGAACGTTTAAGCGTTTTTAAGCTGCCCGCCGCCGGCCGGGGGGCCGGCGCAATTCGGCACCGGGCCACGCCGTTGGAGTCGCTTTGGGCGTGGCCCACAGCTGCTCCAGAAAACCCGCTACCTGGTCCAGGGCCTGCCGGCCTTCGGGCACCACGCGCCAGAACAAATGCCACCAATGCACCAAGCCCTGAAACGGCTGAAGCGTGACCTTGCTGCCCGCGGCCTGCGCTTTGTCCACAAATTTCAGTACGTCGTCGTAGAGCACTTCGGCAGTCGAAACCTGAATAAGGATGGGCGGCAAACCGTGCAAATCGGCCTGGGTGGGCGAAAGCAACGGGTGAGCCAAGGGAGTTTTGCGGGCGTAGAGCGGCCCCCAGGTGCGCATTTGCAGCGCTTCGAGCAGGAGGCCTTCTTCGCGGGCCACGCGGCGCAGCGCCGTCAGGGGCAGGTTGAGGTCGGTCCAGGGCGAGAGGCCGATGGCGGCGGCGGGCAGGGCTTCGCCGGCATCGCGCAGGGCCAGCACCAGGGCCAGGGCCAGGCCGCCCCCGGCCGAGTCGCCGGCCACCACAATGTCGTGGGGCTGGTGGCCGTGGCGCAACAGCCAGCGGTAGGCACGTCGGGCATCATCGAGGGCGGCCGGAAACGGGTGGTCAGGCGCCTTGCGGTAGTTGATGGTGAGGATGTTGAGGCCGCAGCGCTGGGCCAGGCTGCCCACCATGCTGCGGTGGGTATTGAGCGAGCCCAGCACGTAGCCGCCGCCGTGCAGGTAGAGCATCACCCGCGTGGCATGGGCGCCACGGGGCCGCAGCCACTCCGCTTCCAGCCGGTTGTCCACCTTCAAACTCTCCAAATGCACGCGCCAGGGCATGAACTGGAATAGCGCGCCGGCTTCCATGGCCAGGCGCATGGCGCCCACGCTGGGCTTGCGCCTGGCCAAAGGCGACGCGGCCGCGGTGAGTAGCTGCTTAAGCAGCAAGTGCTGAAAAGAAGGCATTGGGTGGGATAAATGCGGAGAGCGGAGGAAACAGACGCGGCAGCAACGTTCTGCCGGTACTATCGGGCAGCAACCTACGGCTTTTGCCCCAGTTTATTGCCCCGGTAGCCTTTGATGGCCAACGGAATCCAACCAATCAAGGGGATGAAGTAGGCCAGGGTGATGGGGTTGCGCCACAGCATACGCAACCAGGCACCGGGGCGGTCAAGCTCCATCCGAAAGTTGCGGCGGCCTTCCTTCACGTACAGGCGTTCGAACTCGGTGAACAGGGCCGGCCAGGCAAAGGGGAGGAAAAACGGAAAGTAGCGGCGGTTTTCCTTGATGCGCTGCCAGAGCTCGCCCCAACGGTAGGGCTTTTGGCCGTGGGCAGCCACGGCGGCATCCATCTCGGCCTGCATCTTCTGCCGGATTTGCTCGCTCAGCTCGGCGTAGTCTTGCCGAGTCAGCTCTTCGGATTTTTTGGTGGTGAGGTCGGACGGCCGGATGCGGGTGCCCATCACGAAGACGAGCTTGGCGGGCAGGGCCAGGTAAAAGGCCCACGGCTGAATGAGCACCAGCACCAGCAGCACCGTAATGGGCAAAAACGGAATACCGATTTTCTTGGTGTACTGGTTTATCCAGTCCCAGGAATAGGCGTAGGGATTGAGGTATTCGGCGTTGATGGTGTAAAACGGCACGATGTCGGTGCCGTGCTGCAGGCTCAGGCGCACCATGCTGGTGGCCAGGCGCTGGAACTGGTACTTGCGGTTGAACCCTTTGCCGATGCCGGGCACGCCCTCCGGGTACAGCATCAGGTTGTGGTCCTGGTAGTACATCATGGTTTCAAAATTCAGCGTCGTAGCATCCACGGAGCCGCATTTTTTCCAGAATTCCCGCACCAGATACGGATTCATCAGGGCCGTTTGGGAGAGCAGCGGGGCCGAAAGCGGGCGGGGCAAATCCTGGAGCGAGCCCTGCGTCTGGAGCAGGTGCCGCCACAGGTGCGACAAGGCCACGATGGCATCCCAGGGAAAGGCCATGCCCGAGTGGTTGGACGCGAAAATCAGCGGCCGGTCGGGGTTGTTGCGCTGCGGATAGTCATCGAACCCCACCAGCTCGGACCGAAACCACACCCGGTCGAGCAGCTGCAGGATATTTTCATCCAGCGTCTGGGTAAACTCCTCGCGGAAATAGTCGTCGTAGATGTGCTGGTTGGCCGCAATGGCTGGCGGTGGCGACGTGGCGGAAGCAGCAGTGGACATAAGCGGGCGGGAGCGGAAGCGGAAACGGGAGCGGCGAGGGGGGCAAGATAGCCGAATTTCTATCGCCGCCCACCAGGCTCCGGGCCTGCGCCGCCGCCCGGCCCCACTCAGCCGCGGCTGCCGAAGATGGCGCTGCCCACGCGCACCAGCGTACTGCCTTCGGCCACGGCCAAGGCGTAGTCGCCGCTCATGCCCATCGAAATTTCGCAGAAGGCGGGCTGTTCGGCGAAAAAGCCCGCCTTAAGCTGCTCAAAATATTCACACAACTGCTTGAACTCCTGGCGTAATCGCGCTTCGTCGTCCGTGAAGGTGGCCACGCCCATCACGCCGGTCAGGCGCACGTGCTGCAGTTGTCGGAAGTCTTCGGAAGCCAGCATTTCCTCAGCTTCGGCCAACGTCAGACCCGCCTTGGTTTCCTCCTGCGCGATGTGAAACTGCAGCAGCCCGTTGATAACGCGGCCGTGGGCGGCGGCGTGCTTGTCGAGCTCGCGCAGCAGCTTGAGGCTGTCGATGCTCTGCACGGTGTGCACGAAGGGCGCCACTAGTTTCGCCTTGTTGGTTTGCAGCTGCCCGATGAGGTGCCACTCCACATCGGCGGGCAGCTGGGGGTGTTTGGCGGCCATTTCCTGGGGCCGGTTTTCGCCAAATAGGCGGGCTCCGGCGGCATAAGCCTCCTCCAGCTTCTCCACCGGATGCGTTTTAGTGACGACTACCAGCCGCGCCGCCGTCCCGGCCAGCTCTTGTTCGATGCGGTGAATGTTATCGGCTATGCTCATCGCTGATTTGCGTTGATTAGATTGATTTCGATGATGTTTCTTATCTGATGCCGGAAGAACCTCGCGGAATGACAGGTGTTTGAACCGATTAACAGAACTAACGGCACTCGCCATCAATGAAATCAATTCAATCAGCGCAAATCAGCGATTTAGTCTTCCAGCGGATTGCTCAAAAACGTGCTTTTCAGAATCAGCCACAGCAGCCAGAAGCCGATGGCCAGCCACAGGTAGGGCGGGTAAAGGTCTTTGGTATTGCGGAAGCGCAGCTGCTTGATTTCGGATTTTTCGAGCTGATTTATCTGCTTAAAAACCTCGCGCAGGCCGGCCGTGTCGGTGGCCCGGAAGAACTGGCCTTCGGCAGCGGCGGCCAGCTCGCGCATGGTGGTTTCGTCGAGGCGGGTTTGGACGTAGCGGGTTTCGCCCTGCTCATTTTTGCCGTAGGGCACGAAGCCGTCTTTGCCCAGCCCGATGGTGTAGATGCGGATGCCGTAGGCGTGCGCCAGCCGGGCCGCCAGCTGGGGGTCGAGGCTGCCGGCGTTGCTTTCGCCATCGGAGAGCAGGATGCACACCCGCGACCGGGCCGTGGACTCGCGCAGCCGGTTGGTGGTCACGCCCAAGGCACTGCCAATAGCAGTGCCATCGAGCTTAATCATGCCAAAGCGGAGACTGGCCAGCTGTTCGCGTAGCAGGTCGTAATCGGTGGTGAGGGGCGCCAGGGAGTAGGCTTCGCCGGCAAAAACGACGAGAGCCAACCGGTCGCCAGCACGGGAATTAATAAAATCGGTGGCCAGACGCTTGGCGGCCGCCAGGCGGTTGGGCCGCAGGTCCTCAATTTCCATGGAGCCCGACACGTCCAGGGCCAGCACAATATCGATGCCCTGGCCGGACTGCTCCACCCGCTCGTCGGTGCGCTGGGGGCGGGCCAGCGCCACGATGGCAAAGCTGAGTGCCAGGCCCAGCACCACATCGGGCAAAAACCGCAACGCCGCCACCCAATCCCACGGCAACGCGCCGGGACCCAACGCCACCCCGATAGTGGCGCGCCGCCGGGCCAGCAACCAACGCAGCCCAAACAGCAAGGGCACCGCCGCAATGAGCAGCAGCAGCCGGGGCTCCTGCCACTGGTAGCCAGCCAGCGTCGTGTAGCGCAGAAGGTTGAAAAAGTCGTTCAAGCAGCCGCGAAAGTAGCGCGTACTTTCAGTCCGCGCCGGTTAGGTAAGGATGGATTGGTTCGCGGACTAAAAGTCCGCGCTACTCGACCATTGAAGCATAGCGCCGCTCGGCAAAGCCCCGCAGGCGCTGAAAAGCCCGGTCAACTTCTTTGGCATCTTCGGTTTGCAGGTTGCCATAAATCACTTTGTCGGTGGCACCCAGGGCTTTTCGCACGTCGGTATCGCTCTCGAAATAAGCCACAATCTCCCGGGTGGTGAAGGAGCTAAGCTCGTTGTTTTCCAGGCCGGCCAGGTAATTTTTCCACAGCACCACGGCCCGTTCCACGTTGGTGGCCGAGCGCGACAGCTCAAACCGCTCGACGTGCCGCGCAAACTGGGCCAGGAAGTAACCGTGGTTTTTGCGCCGCTTGTAGGCCTGATAGCGCCGCCGGAGGCGCCGCCGAAACAAGGCCGCGCCGCCTGCCAGCAGCAGCAGCACCGCCAGGCTCCCGGCCAGCCAGTAGGGGTAGTTAAAAATCGGCTCTACCGGCACCAAGGCCAGGTTTTGGCGTAATTCGGGCAGGCCCGTGGTGGTTTGGGGCGGGGCGGTGCGCCGAAGCCGGACCGAGCTGGGCGGCGGGGCCAGGCGCAGGGTGTCGGCGGCGCCTTGCAGCACCAGCACGGGCAGGGCCAGGCGCTGCACCGAATCGAGGCGAAAAGTGCGCAGGTGGTAGATGGCGCGGTCGAGGCTGCGCCCGTTGCGGGTGCGGGTGGGGAAATAGGTTTTGCCCGTGTACTCGAACGGTTCGAACGCCGCCAGCGAATCAGGGAACACCACTTCCAGGTCGGGCGCGTGCTCGTAGCGCAGCTCGTAGTCCAGCAGCTCACCCACCAGGGTGGTGGGCTGCAAGAACCGCCCGGCGGGCACCGGCAGCGCGGCCGGCGCGGCCTGCCCCGCCCCCACCAGCGGCAACAGCAGCAGGGCCACCGGCAGCAGCAGGCGACACGAGCGCACGAGCGACAAAAACAGCATGACGATGGCAGCGGGCATGGCCCCAAAGGTAGCCGCGCAGCCGCCGCTCGGCGCTAGGTTGGCAGTCCCCGGCCGCTTATCTTGTGCAGCGGCTGGCACCATTGCCGGCCCCAATACCCTCTCTCTTTTTTTATGCAAAATAATTTCACTACTCCCATCCCCGAGGCCGTGCTCACCAGGGCCCTGGACTTTTTCCGCCAGGGCGCCGCCGAGCTGCGGCCCTACCTTCAGGCCCTCAAGCCCGAAGAGCGGTCGAGCATGCTCAAAATGGGCGACAAGACCGTGAGCTTCGTGCAGAAAGCCTACGAGTACGCCGCCAACAACCCCAGCTTCGTGCCTGTCTTCCTCGACCTGCCCGAGTTCGCCAGCGACGTGGCCGCCGTCAGCGGCCTCGCCCCCATTCACCAGCTGCTGGCCGGGCTCGACCTCGACACCGACTCCACCATCATGCTGGCCGGCTCCGACGCCTACGCCACCGCCCTCGTGCTCTACAACAACATTAAATTTCTGGCCAAAAATAACCAGCCCGGCGCTCAAGCCGCCTACGACGACCTGGCCAAGCGCTTCCCCGGCGGAGGCCGCCCCCCTAAGCCCCTCCAGGGCTAGCCAAAGGGCTGCTGCGACCTGAAAAGGCCCGGTTTTGACTCTCGAAAGGTCGAAACCGGGCCTTTTTACATCAAAATCGAACCTCCGAGTATCCCGTTTGGGCCTCGGAGCAGCAAAACCGGACCTCCGAGCTACTATTTCGGACCTCGGAGAGGGGTTATGGCAGGGTTTAGGGGGGTTATGGCAGGTTTTACTGACAAATTGACATCAATAAAGGGCCCGGCCGACGGGCGGGGACAGGCCCCGCCCCTACTTGCCGCTATTGCGGCGGTTGTCGTCCTTGCACAGCATTTGCAGGTTGGCGGCGGTGATTTTGCCGCCCGCGTGATGGGGCGTGATGGGGTCGCATAGGGGCTTACGCCGCACCTAAACCACCGTTTTCTTGAACGCTGTGGCTTCCATACTCCAGCAGGAGCCCGGTTAAAAAACGCCGGAGTCTACCTGCCTCTGGTTTTGCTTTATCAGGCTTTCAACCTTTGTCTGAATCCGTTGGCGCTCAGGGTCACCGACGCGAAGTCCAACTGCCTTAAACCACTGCGCTAACACCTTACGCTGGGTCGGCAAGTCATTTAGCTTCGCCACCCAAAACAGGTCATCGTGGAGCCAATACACTACCTGGTACCGGCTGGAGCTGTGGCTGGTCCGGCCTTGCCCTGCGTAGTAAAGGCCATAGGTTGGTCCTTCGAGCAAGGGCAGAGCGGTTGTGTCGGCCGAAGCGATGTAATATGAGCTGGCCCGGTGCTGAGGGCGCAGGACGTATTGACGAACGCCAGTGGCCGAGGGGCGGGTTGGGGCAACGGTTGGCAGGTGCACGACCAACACGCCGTTTGGGAGGCGCACTTGTGCATAGCCCTTTGCCCCGCCGCCCCACACGCCCAGCACAAAACCGAGTAACAAGGCTATTCTGCTTTTGGGCAACTGATACATTCCCAAAGAAAGGCTCGTTTCAGTAAACAACTCGCAGCTGCCCGGCACTGGGTAGTCAATCGGCCCCAATAGGGCAAAGCGAGTTTAAGAAACGCGTTTACGAAACACGCCAAGGAGATGGGTTTTGTAAACGCTCAAACCACCCGATGTCGGTGAGTTGCGTATGGAACTCGTCGTTTCTACCAGCTTTGGCGGCTTGCAGGTGCTGGTTGCGTTTTTTGGGCGGCCTATGGTTAAACGGGAATGCGACCCAACGCTACCCCCGCCGGCCGGACTGCTGACGGTGCCGAAACAGATTCACGAGCTGCGGCACGAAGTCGCCCTCGGTACTCAGGGCCAGGAAACCGGTGCGGGTGCGGCGGCAGATGTTCACCAGCTGGGCTTCCTGGTACTCGGCATCGGCCTGCAGCTGCGCCCGAAAATTGGCGGACGAGGTATTGACCCAGCGCACCTGCCCGGTTTCGGCATCGCAGAGGGGGACGATGCCCAAGGCCGGAAAATTTCGCTCGCGTGGGGCCAGGGTCTGCACCACAATCAGGTCGTGGCGCCGGGCCAGCATGGTAAGCTCCCGCTCGTAGTTGCCATCAATAAAATCCGAAATCAGAACCACCAGCGTGCGACGCTTGAGCAGGCCCAGCGCCTGCCGGATGCCCGCTCCCACCCCCGTGCGGCGGGAGATGGGTGCTAGCGCAAACAACCGCTGAATGAGGGCGTAGGCCACGCGCGGGCCCTTGGCGGGCGGCAAATACAGTTCCTTCTGGTCGGAGAAAGCCAGCAGGCCCAGCGCCGAGCCCTGCCGGGCGGCCGAGAGCGCCAGCAGGCCCGCAATGTCGCGGGCCACGTCGAGCTTGCGGCGCTGGCCGTCGCCCACGTCCAGCGAGCCGCTCACGTCGAGCAGCACCAGCACCTGCTGCTCCTTTTCCTCCTTGTAGGTTTTCACGAACGTGCCGTGTCCCTTGCTGGAAACGGCCCAATCGATGGCGCGCACTTCGTCGCCGTACTGGTAAAGGCGCACGTCGTCCACTTCCAGGCCCGTGCCCTTAAATACGGAGTGAAAATCACCCTGCAGCTGGGCTTCGACCGCCTTGCGAATGCGGATTTCGAGGTGGCGCAGGCGGCGCACCAAAGCGGTCAGGGCCGAAGGCACGGGGGGATTCATGTCGGCGAAGCTACGGCTTGGGACTAACTTTACGGCTGTGAAATCATTCCACCGCCGTTGCCTGGGCCTGTTGCTGGCCCCGCTCCTGCTGGCCCTGCCGGCCTGCCAGCGCCCCGAAGAGACGCCCGTGCCCGCCGACCTGCTGCCCAAGGAGCAGATGATAATCCTGCTCACCGACCTCCACGTACTCGAAGCGCGCGTGGAGAGCAGCCGCCTGCCCCCCGATTCGGCCCGGGCCCTCTACCTGGGCCAGCACCAGCAACTGCTCTGGCAAAGCCAGGTCACCGATTCGGCCTTTCAGCGCAGCTACCGCTACTACGGCGGCCACGGCAAAGACCTGAACGACATCTACTCGGCCGTGGTGGACACCCTCAACGCGCGCAGTCGGCGGGCCGACCCCAATGCGGGCCTGCCCGGCGCCGGACCGCCCCCGCAAGTCCTCACCGGCCCCATCAGATAAGGCGGCTGCCATCGGGCACGGGGCCGGCTACGCTGGCGAGCACCACATGGCCCTCGGCATCGGCAAAGCCCGTCACCAGCACTTCGGACCAGAATTTTCCGATTTGTTTCGGCGGGAAATTCACCACGGCCAACACCTGCCGGCCTATCAGACTGGCGGCGGTGTAGTGGTGCGTGATTTGCGCGCTGGACTTTTTCAGGCCGATTTCGGGGCCAAAATCTATCAGCAGCTGATACGCTGGCCGACGCGCTTCCGGGAATGGCTGCGCCTCGCGGATGGTACCCACGCGCAGGTCCACGCGCTCAAATTCGGTCCAGGTTAGCGGAGAAGAAATCATGGCCGCAAGGTAGCGCGCGATGGCGACCGGTACTACAGAGCGAAGGCCTGCAGCTGCGCCAGCTTTAGCTGAGTTTGCTTCTCCCAATAGTCCTGGCGCACGGCATTCAGGCCGTGGTTGGTTTCCAGGTCGTAGCGGTTCTGCTCCTTGTCCCAGGCCGCGTAAATGCCTTTGGTGACGTTATCGAAGGCGGGCTGCAGTTGATTACAATCCATTTTGGCCTGAAAAACTAACAGTTTCTGCCGCAGCAGCCGAGCGTGCACCTCCGTCAGGTCGAAGTGCAGCTGCTCGTGACGGAGGAGCTGGGGCGTAAAATTCACCGGGTCCCGAAACCAGGACAACCCAGGCTCGAAGGTAGCCTGCACGGTACCGGAAAACACAAAGTCGCGACAAGCCGCCCCGGCCTTTATGTTAGTGGTAGTGAGCGCAGCATGCTTTTCGTAGGGCTTGGGCCGGCTCTGAAAATCGGCTACCGTGAGCGGGCGCTCCGCCGACCACACGATGAGCGCCGCCATGGCGTTACCCGTCCCAACGGGAGTGGTAGCCGGAGCCGGGCCGGAAGTTGCAGCAGGGCCGGCCAACCACGCGGCAGCCACCAGAAAAGAGGTTATAAAAGAGAGCATAACGAAGCGAAAGGGCTTGCTTTATGAGGTCGAACAAGTCCTTTTGCTCCAACGCCGCGGTTTGCCCGAAGCGTTCCAGCCGGGCGCGCTTTACGCGGCGGCAGTTTCCTGCGTGGCGGGGGCTATTGTCGCCGGGAAGGTCGGCTCGGTTTCGCGCCGGAAGCGTTGCAGCAGCACCACGGCCACGATGGTGAGGCCCACCAGCAAACCTATCCACACGCCCGGCGCGCCCAGGTGCAGCTTGAAGCCCAGAAAGTAGCCCAGCGGCAGCGCCACGGCCCAATACGCCAGCAACGCCACTACCGACGGCACCTTCACATCCTCCAGGCCGCGCAAAGCCCCCAGGCCCACCACCTGCAAGCCATCGGACACCTGAAACAGGGCGGCAATGAGCAGCAGCGTACTGGCCTGTGCCACCACCTGCGGGTCAGTGATATAGACGTAGGGCACGATGTTGCGGGTCATAACCATCACCAGCCCCATCGCGCCCATAAAGCCAAACGTGAGCCAATACGCGGCAAAACCCGCCTGGCGCGCGGCGCCCATGTTGCCCGCCCCGCGCAGGTGGCCCACCCGAATGGTAGCGGCCGCCGCGATGCCACTCGCGGCCATATAAGTCATACTAGCCAGGTCAATGGCTACTTTGTGGGCTGCTTCGGTGGTGACGCCCAGCCAGCCTGCCATGAGCAGCGAGAGGCCGAACGCGCCCACTTCCAGGGCCATCTGCACCCCAATGGGCGCGCCCAAATCGGCTGCCCGGCGGATGGTGGCCCCGGCGGGCAGCCAGCTGGTCACGGCCGCCCGCTCGGCGCGCAGCCGAACGGCGTAGAGCACATAGGCGGCCATCAATGCTGCCATCAGTCCCCTGGCAATGAGCGTGGCCCAGGCCGAGCCCATCATGCCCATTTCCGGCGCACCCCAGCGCCCGTACACCAGAGCGTAGCAGAGCAGGCCGTTGATGACGTTGGCGAGGATGGAAAGCCACATGGCCTGCCGCGTAAGTCCCAGCCCGGCCGCGAACTCGCGGAACCCCTGAAAAACCATGAGCGGAAACAGCGACAGGCTGATGACCTGCACCCAGGGCCCGGCCAGCGCCACCACCTCCGACGGCTGGCCCAGAAACTGCATGAGCCAGGGCAGGAGCTGGCCTATACCGGCCAAAACCAGGCCCGCCAGCGCACTCATCCACACGGAGGCTACCAGCAGGCGGCCCAGCTCCGGCAAGTCGCGGCGGCCATTGGCGGCGGCTACCAGCGGCACCGCGCCCATACTCAGGCCAATGCCCAAGACTAGCAGTACGCTGGTCGTGCTCACGCCCACGCCCACCGCCGCCAGGGGAACCTTGCCAATGTGGCCCACGACCACTGAATCGACAAAATTCACCAGCACGTGGCCCAGTTGCGAGAGCATCACGGGGAAAGCAAGCAGCAGCGTGGGACGCAGATGCGAACGAAGGTTTTCCAACTTACCAATCAAAAACAACCGGCCAACCAGCCGGCCACAAAGGTACGGCGGCGGGTTTTCGCCCGGAAGCGTTGGGATTGAATAAGCTGGTGGGCCCGTTCTTTTAGCTCAGCTCCCCGGCCTGGACTGACAGGCCGGCAAAAACATCCTGCATGCGGTTTAACGCTTGCTCCAGGTCGGCAGTAGGTACCGCGTAGGACAACCGCGCGAAGCCCGGCGCCCCGCAGTTCGCGCCGTCCACCACTTCCACCCCGGCAGCGGCCAGCCGGGCTACTAAGTGGGCAGAAGCTTCAATGGCCGGCATTTCAGGCGCGAGGAAACGGGTGAAATCAGCAAAAATATAGTAGGTGCCCTCCGGCGCAATGCTGGCGGGAGCACCGGGCAGGGCGGCCAGTCCCGCCAGCAGCCGGACCCGCGTGGGGACCAGCTGTGCGCACAGCTCCGCGCCGATGCGCCCGGCGTGCTCCGTGGCCGCCAGCGCCGCCGCCTGGACGGGCGTGGACACGGCAGCACCGGTCGCAAACAGCCGGGCAGCCACGGCCGGCGCCAGGGCCAGCGGCACCACCAGGCAGCCCACCCCCCAGCCCGCCAGCGCCAACGATTTGGAGAAGCCGCTGACCACCGCGTGCCGCTGATGCGCATCGGGCTGGGCCAGCAGCGTGGGCACCGCCTCCGGCCCAAAACAGATGCCTTCGTAAATCTCATCGCTGAGCACCCAGAGCTGCGGAAAGTCGGCAGTCACGGCCAGCAGCGCCGCCCACTCAGCCGCGGAGTACACCCGCCCGGTGGGGTTGTTGGGGTTGCTGATGATGAGCAGCCGGGTGGCCGGGGTCAGGGCAGCCCGCAAAGCCTGGGGGCCAAGGGCGTAATTATCGGCGGCAGCCAGCGGCAAGGTGCGCAGAACTCCGCCGGCCCGGCGCACCAAGTCGTAGAAACCAAACCAGTTGGGCGTGGGCAGCAGCACGTCATCGCCGGGCCGCAGGAGCTCGCTGAGCAGGGCAAAAAGCCCTGTTTTGGCCCCGGCCGTCACCAGCACCTGCCCGGCGGTGATACCGGCAGCGCCCCGCTCACGGTAGCGCCGGGCCAATGCCTCGCGCAGCTCCGGCAGGCCAGCAGCCGGGCTCACGACCAGCGGAACACAGCGGTGCTGGGTGTTGGCCAGAACCCCGGCAGCAGCTTCCAGGGCTACTGTCGGCACGGCAAACGCCCCGTAGCCAGAGGCTAAGCTAATAGTGGCCGGAGTCATCGTTGTGGTAATCTGGAACAGGTAAAATGAGCGGATTTCAGCCTCGTCCGGCCGTCTTACTCGGGCTGGGTCGCCAGTACCACATCAGCAAAATCACCTGCGGCATCCGTAAACGATTCTACCACGCGCAAGCCGGCCCCGGCTGCCAGGGCTTCGATTTGGTTGAGGGTAAACTTATAGGAATTTTCGGTATGAATCACCTCCCAGGCAGTAAAAGCGAAGGATTCGTCCAGGGACTCAACATGGACCTGCTGGGCGTGGGTGCTGACCAGATAGGAGCGCACCGCTCCGTTCAGGGGATTGTAATCGGTGTAGTGCTGCCATTTGGCGAGGTCGAAATCGGCTCCTAATTCCCGGTTGAGGCGTGTGAGCAGGTTCAGGTTGAACGCCGCGGTAACGCCCTGCGCGTCGTCGTAGGCGGCGCGGATGCGGCGCGGGTCTTTCTGCAAATCGAACCCAATGAGCAGGCGGTCGGCCGGGGCCAGCGGGAAGGCCAGCTGGCGCAAAAAATCCAGCCGGTCAGCGGGGTTAAAATTGCCGATGTTGGAGCCCAGAAACAGCACGGCCTTGCGGCCCGGCCGGGTGCGCAGCTCGGTGAGGGCCGTGGCGTAGTCCGACACCACCGGCGCCACGGGTAGTGCGGGCAACTCCTGCCGGAGCGAGGCCACCAGGCCGGCCATCGCCCCTTCCGAAATATCAACTGGCGCGTAGGTAAACGCCGTGCCGGCTCGCAGCAGCTCGCGCAGCAGCAGCTTGGTTTTGGCCCCGTCGCCCGCGCCC
>JAYSZD010000234.1:0-1984 GCA_043738185.1 Hymenobacter sp.
GTGCGGTACTTGCCGCTGGCCAGCTGCACCACATCAAAGGCAAACTCCAGCTGCGTGTGCTGCTTGGGCGCCTGCTCGTAGGTAATAGACGGGCCAAACTTGGCGGCCAGCTCCGGGTATACGCTAGCCATGGCGCGGTTGGTACCGTCGGCGTGCCCGCTGATGTCGGCCGCGTAGTGGGCCAGGGCCCCCATCGCAAAAGCGTAGTCGTTGCGGTTCTCCGATTGACTTATCAGGTTTCGCACGAAATCGCCCGACCGCACATAATGCGTCAGATTAGTAAATAACTCATTTCCAAAAGGATAATACCCCATATCCTGGATAATGGCCCCACCGTAGGCGTAGGCTTTGGCGTCTGCCATCTCCTCGTCGGTACCGCCGGGGTACCGCCGCTGCAGGGCCGGCTTGAGGCTGCGCTCCCAGGTCGAGTCGATGTTGGCCTGGTGGGTGAGCACGGAATATGCCGCCACCGGACGGGCCGCAAAAGCCAGCGAGGCGGCCAGCAGCAGAAAAAGAAAACGAACCATAGGAAATTTAAGCACAACCGAAAGCTCTGCAACGGCAAATGGCACGCCACCGTTGCCCCCACTTCCGGCAGCGCATCAGGCCCAAACACAGGGTTCGGGCCGGGGGCTACGCAAAAAAAGCCGGCAGATTAAAAAGAGGAGTATTCCCCTTCTCAATCTGCCGGCTTTCTACTCCTCAGCTGCGCGTGACTAGGGCAGCGGCGTGGGCGTGGGCACAAAGTCAAACTTGAACTCCACGCGCCGGTTGCGGGACATGCCAGCGGCCGACGTGTTGGGCGCGGCAGGCTGGGCTTCGCCCAAGCCTTCGGTCAGGATGCGACTCGCGTCGAGGCCCTTGCCGGTGAAGTAGCGTTTCACCGCTTCGGCCCGCCGCTCCGACAAGCCTTGGTTGTACTCGTCGGTACCGCGGCTATCGGCGTGGCCGGTAATGCGCAGGCTGTAGTCAGGCCGCTCGTTCAGGGCGTTCACCATCTTATTCAGGGCCGGATACGAGCTGCGCTCGATAACGGTACTATTGGTCTTGAAACGGATGGGCACTTCCAGGCCCTGAATGGCGGGGTCAATTACCATCGGGCAACCCGTGGCATCGACGCGGGCACCAGCGGCCGTATCGGGGCACTTGTCCAGGTTATCGGGGATGCCGTCGCCGTCCTGGTCCAGCACCAGCGGGCAGCCGGAAGCGTCGACCTGCGTGCCGGCCGGCGTGTCGGGGCACTTGTCGTTGGGGTCCGATACGCCGTCGCCGTCAGCATCGGGGCAGCCCTTGAGGGCCATCGTGCCGGGGGTGTCGGGGCAGGCGTCGTCGCCGTCGCGCACGCCGTCGTTGTCACGGTCGGGGCAGCCTTCGAGCGCCGCTACGCCTTTTTCGGTGGGGCACTTGTCCTGGTAGTCGGGCACGCCGTCGGCATCACCGTCCAGGGGGCAGCCGTTGGGGTCCACGGCCACGCCGGTTGGCGTGTTGGGGCACTTGTCTTTGCGGTCGGACACGCCGTCGCCGTCGGTGTCTTTGGCCTTGCCCAAGGAAAAAGTCAGGCCGGCGGTGTGTTGCAGGTAGCGGTCGTCGAAGCTGTCGTCGTCGCGGTTGGGTTCACCGTCGATATTGGCCCCCAGCGGCACGTGCTGGCCGGTTTGAATGAAGAGGCCAATGCCATCGGTTATCTGGAAGTTGATGCCCGCCGCGCCAAAAATATCAAACAGCATGGCGTTGCCTTCCACGTTGTTGCCGCGCACCGTGCCTTCGCGGCTCAGGTACGACAGGCCCGGCGCCAGCATCAGGTAGGGCTGAACCACGGCGTCTTCCTTGATTGCCCAGCCGTTGTTGAGCTTGAGTTTCAGGCCCAGGTTGGCAGTGGCCAGATTGGTGCTGAAGCTATTGGCGGCACTCTGTGGCTGGCTGCCTTTCAGCTCCACGTAGCCCAGGTGCAGGCCCAGGTCGAGGCCCGGCGTGAGGTAGCGGC
>JAYSZD010000235.1:0-1983 GCA_043738185.1 Hymenobacter sp.
CGGCGGCCGACTCGTCAGCATCCAGGTTTTTTACCTTTTCAAAGGAGGCAAACAGCACGTACAGGCCCGGAATGAGCACCATGCCGAACAGCGTGCCGATGAGCATGCCGCCCGCCGCCGCCGTGCCGATGGAGCGGCTGCCCAGCGCCCCGGCCCCGGTGGCGATAACTAGCGGAATGAGGCCGGCGATGAAGGCGAAGGACGTCATCAGAATGGGCCGCAGGCGCGACACGGCGCCTTCGACGGCGGCATCCAGCACGGTGGCGCCGGCCCGGCGCCGCTGCTCGGCAAACTCGATGATGAGAATGGCGTTTTTACCCAGCAAGCCCACCAGCATTACCAGCGCTACCTGGGCGTAAATGTTGTTTTCGAGGCCCAGGAGCTTGAGGCTGAGGAAGGCCCCGAAGATGCCGGTGGGCAGGCTCAGCAGCACGGGCAGGGGCAGCAGCAGGCTTTCGTACTGCGCGGCCAGCAGCAGGTACACGAAAATGAGCACCACGCCGAACACGTACAGGGCCTGGTCGCCGCTCAGAATCTGCTCGCGCGTCATGCCGCTCCATTCGTAGTCGTAGCCGCGGGGCAGGGCCGTGGCGGCCACTTTTTCGATGGCCGTGATGGCGTCGCCCGACGAGAAGCCGGGGGCGGCATCGCCGTTGAGCATGGCCGAGGTGTACATGTTGTAGCGCGTGAGCTGGTCGGGGCCGAACACCCGCTCCAGCTTCACGAAAGAGGAGAAGGGCACCATCTCGCCCCGGTCGTTTTTCACGTGCAGGGCCAGCAGGTCGTCGGGGCGGCCACGGTATTCGGGGGCAGCCTGCACCATCACCTTATACATCTGCCCGAAGCGGATGAAGTTAGAGGCGTAGTAGCTGCCCATCAGGGTTTGCAGCGTGCTCATGGCCGCATCAATGGTCACGCCCTTCTTAGCGGCCATGTCCTGGTCGACGTGAATGAGGTACTGCGGGAAGTTGGGGTCGAAGCTGGTGAAGGCCCCGCCGATGGCCGGGTCCTGGCGCAGCGCCGTGAGGAAAGTCTGCGACACGGCGGCGGTTTTTTGCAGGTCGCCGCTGCCCGACTTGTCCAGCAGGCGCAGCTCGAAGCCGCTGCTGTTGCCGAAGCCCGGCACCGTGGGCGGCGGCAGAAACTGAATGTCGGCGTCGGCAATGCCCTTGGTTTTGGCCTCCATCTCCTGAATAAAGGCCGCCACCGACTGCGTGCGCTCGTCCCAGGGCTTTAGGTTAATCATGCCCATGCCGTAGCTGGAGCCAGCTACCTCGTTCACCAGGCTGTAGCCAGCCAGGGTCGATACCGATTCCACGGGCTTCAGCTGGTTGGCGATGCGCTGCACCTGAGCCAGCACGGCTTCGGTGCGCTCCACGGTGGCGCCGGCGGGCGTGGTCACGTTCACGTACACCATGCCCTGGTCCTCGGTCGGGATAAAGCCCGAGGGTAGTACCCGGCTCACGCCCCAGGTGCCCACGCAGAACACCGCCAGCGCGGCCAGCGTCACCACGCGCCGCCCGGCCACGGCTTGCAGCAGGCCCTGGTAGCGCCCGGCCAGCGCCTCGTAGCGCTTGTTGAAACCGGCAAAAAACCGGCCCAGCAACCCTTTCGGCTTCGTGCCATCGGCCACCGGCGGGTGCTTGAGCATGAGGGCGCACAGGGCCGGCGTCAAAGTCACGGCATTAATACCGGAGATGACAATGGAAATGGCCAGCGTGAGCGAAAACTGCCGGTAAAACACGCCCACCGGCCCGTCCATGAAGGAAACCGGAATGAATACGGCCGACATCACCAGCGTAATGGCAATGAGCGAGGAGCTGATTTCGCCCATGGCCTCGAAGGTGGCGGGGCGGGCATCCAGGTGCTTTTCCTGCATTTTGGCGTGCACGGCTTCCACCACCACAATGGCGTTATCGACCACAATGCCAATGGCCAGCACCAGCGCGAAAAGCGTGAGCAGATTAATGGAGAAGCCCAGCA
>JAYSZD010000236.1:0-4821 GCA_043738185.1 Hymenobacter sp.
AGCGAGGCACTCATCACCGACAAGAAGGAACGCGAGCGATTCCGCAAGGGTGAGCAGCGTCGCCAGCTCAAACGCGAGCAAGAATTGCTGCGGCTGGAAATGGAGTTAGAATATCAGCCCGACGCAATTCGCATTGTAACGGGCTCGGCTGTGCTTCGCAATGAATTGCGGCTCGACTTGGTGAAAGCTGAGGCCCTCGGTGTACTGGACTTGGTGAAATCTATAACCAGTGGCCGTAACGGAGACTCCTTCACCCTACGCGACCCCGACGCCGCGCTCGACAACCTCGCCAAGTGGCGCGGCATGACGTCGAAGCTCGACCTTACCAGCGGGGGGCTGCCACTCGCGGCCCCGGCCTTGCTGAGTGAGCTGACGCTCGAAGAAAAGAAGCGGCTGCTCGAAGCACGTCGCATTGCTCGCGCTAAGGGGGGCGCTGCCGATGCTTAGCGAAGAAGCCCAGCTCGAAGCCGAACTCGCCGAAATCAGCGACGACCAACTGCTCGCCTCAATCTGCGAGGAGCGCTTTTACGAATTCTTCCTCGCGATGTGGGAGACCATTGAAGCGGTTGAATTGGTGCCTAACTGGCATATCGAATACCTGTGCGACCAATTGCAAGAGGTTTACGAGGCGTGGGCCCGCAAGGAGTCACAGCCCGATGTGCTGATTAACGTCCCCCCTGGCACGAGCAAGAGCACAACGGTCACGCAGCTCTTCCCGGCTTGGCTGTGGCTGAAGAATGCCGGTATTCGCATACTGAGCAGCAGCCACACGGCCCCGCTTGCCATTAGTCACTCGGTTAAAACCCGTACCTGCCTGCGCTCGCCGAAGTTTCGGCTCCTATGGCCCGGCTTGATTGAGTTTCAAAACGACCAAGACGGCAAAACCGATTACCGCAACACCAAGCTAGGCCAGCGCTTCAGCACCTCAACTGGCACTGGGGGCGCGATGGGTAATCACGCCGACTTCATCATTATCGATGACCCGCTCAACCCCCAGGCGGGCACGAGTGAGAACGGACGGCTCGCAGCTGCTGAGCACCTGAAGACCCTCTCGACCCGAAAAACCGACAAGGCCCGCACGGTGACAATTCTAGTCATGCAGCGGATACACGAAACCGACCCGGCCGGGCTGTGGCTGGCGACGGGCGAGCCCCTGCGGCATATCTGCTTGCCCGGCGAGCTGACGAAAGACCTGAAGACCGGCGAAAAGGGAAAACAGGTACGCCCCGCCGAGCTGAAGGCGTTTTATGTTGACGACCTGCTCGACCCGGTAAGGCTAGGCCGGCCGGTGCTTGCGCGCCTGGCCGTGGTCCTGGGTAGCTATGGCTATGCTGGACAGGTAGGGCAGTTGCCAGCACCGGACGAAGGCGGCATTCTAAAAAAGGCATGGTTCCGCAGCATGACGTGGGCCGACTTTCTCGCCAAGGTGCCCGGCTCTGCTCATGCTATTTGGCAGTTTGATGCCGATACGGCCTACACTGAGGACCAAAAGAACGACCCTTCGGCTATCCTGGCAACGTGCTACCTGGGGCAAACGCTGTACGTGCGACACGCCTCAGAGCATCGCCTCGAATTGCCAGACCTGAAGCGCAAGTTGCCGGAAGTAATGGCTGCCCACGGCGCCTCTGTGCTGAGTAAGCTCTATGTCGAGCCGAAAGCATCGGGTAAGAGTGTGGTTCAGGAGCTGCGGCGAATCAGTCAGCTCAACATTGTCGAGGCGCCGACGCCGACGGGCAGCAAAGAAGAGCGAGTAAACGCGAATGCTCCCTTTATGGAAGCCCTGCGCGTCATGCTGATTGATGGCGCCTGGAACGAAGGCTTCATTGGGCAGTGCTCAGGCTTCCCCCGCGCAGCTCACGACGATATGCTCGACTGCCTGAATCAAGCAATCGACAGAGCCAAGAACGTCCGCAGGGGCACTAGTGTAGCCTGATGAAAGGAATCAATCGGCAGCGGACCAAGCGCCCGCCCTGTGGCAAGAAGTGCTTTTCGGAGAGCAAAGCGAAGGGCGTCATCCGGGATGCCCGGCGCTCGCGCAATGCGAAGCGCAAGGAATGCCGCGTCTACTTCTGCGGCCCCTGCGAGTCCTGGCACACCACCTCACAGCCCTACGGGGCACATCTGAATTTCTAACCCTTCACCCTTAATCCATGAGCACACAAGCAATCATTTGGCTGGTGTTATTAGCAATCAATCTGCTATCAAACGCCTACATGCACGGCAAGCCGAAGACCGGCAATTACAACTTCTGGGCTTACCTCTTCAACGTGGGCCTTTACTTCTGGCTGCTTTATGCAGGCGGTTTTTTCACCATTCGTTAGTACCTCAGCAATGCAAGTCACGAAAGAAATCAAAGCAGCCCTGAAGCAATTCGCCGACCGGCTGCCTGCTACGCACAAAGAGCTAGACCCAGCCGACAAAGAAACCCAGCGCCCACAGACCGGCGCTGAGTTGCTTGCGGCCAACCCCAATATCAGGGGCCCAAAAGGCGAGGCAATCGACCCAAAGAAACGCTACTTCGTGCGTGGTTATGGCACTGCGACCAACCACCTGAAGCGGCTCATTCGGGCGTATGAGTCGGGCGGCATGGCTGCCGTGGTGAAGTACCTGCAGCCCTACGAATCGTTTCTCGGTACGCCCGAAACCGAAGCCCAGCCAGCACCGGCCGATGAGCAGCCCCGCGCGGCCGAAGGGTTTCCCGAAGGCCGGCTCGAAATGGGTTGCGGCGAGTGTACCACTTGTGCCCAGTCGAGCTGCCCGGCGCAGCCCGTGGTTAAGAAACGCAAAGCCCGTCGCACTACTGTTCAGAAATGAGAGCGATAACCCTACGCCCGTCGGGCCCGGCGACTGCGCAAGCCCCGCTGCTCACTGGCCAGCTCGCCGAAGGCTGGCACGAAGTACCGCTCGCTGGCTATGCCCAGCTAAAGAGCGCCAAGAGCGTGCGCGCGCGCATTATTGCCACGGCCGCGCTGTGTGGGCTGCCTGCCGAGCCCCTAATTGAAGATTCGGGCATTTTTGGCGCCATCGTGCGGGCTGCGCCCTGGCTGTTCAGTGGCCCGCTGCCCGAAAAGATGAACCGCGATGTCCTCACCCACCTGGGGCAGCAGTACCGGTACGTGGGCGATTTGCACCGCATCAGCGCCGAGCAGCTCGAAGCCTTGCTTAACTTCCTCCAAGAGCACAAAGAGGCCCCGTTGCTGTCGGCGCCGTCCCTGCTTGCAGTGCTCTACTGCCCCGTTAACGGCATTCAGGATGCCGACTCGGTAGAAGCGGCGGCAGCGGCCTTCGCCACGCTGCCTGTGTCCGATGCGTGGCCCGTGCTCTTGGATTTTTTGCGGAGTGGAGCGCCCGCCGCGCTGCATATCCGAAACTCTTCGGCGGTCCTAAACTCAACCCGGCAACTGCTTCAGATACTGTGATGAAAAGCAAGTAATCGGGCAGATTTTTTTACCTTTGGGCCTCTTGAAGGAGGACCTTCGGGTTCATCCTGTGTAGCCTCGGCGCGTTTACGCGGCCGGGGCTACTTCTTTTTCGGCCAGGTGCGCTGGGTGGTAATGCGGGTCGTAGGGCCGGTCGTTTTTCCAGAGCGAAAAGCAGAGCAGCAGCAGTTTGCGCATGACGGCAATCACGCCGGGCTTGCCGCTGGGCTGGCGGGCCCGCAGCCGGGCGTAAAAGGCCCTTTGCTGCGGGTTGTAGCGCAGGCTGCTCACGGCCGGCAGGTACAGGGCCTGGCGCAAATGCACATTGCCCCGGCGGGAAATGCGGGTGGCCTGGGCCGAGAGGCCGCTTTGGCGCTGCACCACGTCCAAGCCCGCATAGGAAGCCAGTTGCCGCTCGTTCTCGATGAGCACGAAGCCGTTGGTTTCGGCCACCACGACGATGGCCGTGGTCAGGCCGATGCCCGGTACGCTGGTCAGGTGGGCCAGCTTGCGGGCCAGTTCGGGCTCGGCTTGGAGCAGGTCCGCCAGGTCCTGGTCCACGGCGTTGAGCTGCTCGACCAGCAGCTGTTGCCGGACCCTCAGCCGCTCCAGGGTGCGCTCGTCGGGCTGGTAGCTGTGAGCGTAGGCGTGGCGCTGGGTTTTGAGCCGCGCCCCTTGCCGGGTCAGGCTTTGGCGTTCCCTGGCCAGGGCCCGCAGCTGGCGCAGTGCCGGCGTAGGCGGCTGCCAAGCGGGCAGGGCCCGCTCCAGGCCCAGGCGGCAGAGCAGCCGGGCGTCAAGCTGGTCGGTCTTGCTCTTTTGCTCGGTGCTCTGGGCGAAGTGCTTGACTTTGTTGGGCAGCAAGACGCTCAGGGCGTGTCCGTTATCGGCCAGGAAATAGGCCAGGTTTTCATAGTACACGCCCGTGGCCTCGACCACAAACCACAACGCGGCGGCGGTGGCCTGCTGTTTGGCCGTCCAGGCCAGCAAGGCCGCGAAGCCGGCCGGCGTGTTGTCGAACGTGGCTTCTTTGCCGAAACGCAGCTGCTGGCTGGCCTCGATGCGGCCGAAGCAGGCCACAAACGTGTCTTTGGCAATATCGATGCCCACGACGTACTTGAGCGGGGCGGTGGGGGAAGAAGTAGACGGCATACGGCAACGGGAAAAGAGGGATGAAAATCAGCCAGTCCGGTTTTTACCGCAACTCTCCTTGTCGACATGCGGGATGCCGCTCCCCGGCCGGGTGGGCTCCCTTCATACTGTTCAGTCTTCAGGCAAAAACGGGAAACGGAGCACAGGCTCTAACGCTCAATGTCAGCGCCGGGGCGCCGCATTTAGGGATGGGGGGTGACTCCGTTTCCTTCTCTGGCTGCCTCTCAACGAAAGGCACTGCAATCATACAAGG
>JAYSZD010000237.1:0-4813 GCA_043738185.1 Hymenobacter sp.
CAAAGCCATGAAAATGGTGGCGGCGGCCAAGCTGCGTCGTGCCCAGGACAACATCATCCGGATGCGGCCTTACGCGCAGCGCCTGAACACCATTCTGGCCAACCTGACGCGCACGACCGATAATGACATCGTGAGCGACTACGGCGTGGCCCGCGAGGTGCGCCGGGTGCTGATTATCGCCGTTACGTCGGACCGTGGTCTGGCAGGCGCGTTCAACTCGAACGTCTTCAAGGGCGTGAACGCGGCTATTGCGGAACGCTACGCCAACCTGCCGGCAACCAGCATCTCGATACTGGCCATTGGTAAGAAAGCCCACGACTACTACACCCGCAAGGGCAACATCGTGGGCAATTTCACCCATGTCTTTGCCAAGCTTTCGTTCGAAACGGTGCGTGAAGCGGCAGAACTGGCCATGGACAGTTTCCGCAACGGGCAGTATGACGAGGTGGTGATGGTATACAACGAGTTCCGGAACGTGGCTACGCAGATTATCCGCACCGAGCAGCTTCTGCCGCTGGTGCCATCGGCGGCGCCCGCTACCGCTTCGGCTACTGCTAATGTGGATTACGTTTTTGAGCCTTCGAAAGAAGAAATCATCCAGACGCTGATTCCGCAGTCGCTGAAAATTCAGCTCTACAAAGCGGTGCTGGAAAGCAACGCTTCGGAGCACGGCGCCCGCATGACGGCCATGGACAAAGCCACCGACAACGCCGGTGAGCTGCTCAAGGCCCTCAAGCTGACTTACAACCGGACGCGTCAGGCGGCCATCACGACCGAGATTCTCGAAATCGTGGGTGGCGCCGAAGCGCTGGCGGCGGGGTAAGCAGGCTTCCGTAATCGAGCAAAAGTAAAAAGGCCCGTCTCCGATTGGAGGCGGGCCTTTCTACGTGGGTGGCTAGGCTGGTTGGCGGCGGGCGTTGCAAACCAGTGTCCCGGTCGCCGTATCGGTGCCGGGACGTCAGTACGCTATTGCAGCACCACGCGGCGCACCACGCGGGTGCCGGTTACATTCAGTTGCAAGGTGTAGATTCCAGCTGGCAGGCTCCGAACGTCGAAGGCGGTTTCCGTATCGGTGAGAGTGCGGGTCAGCACGGTTTGCCCCAGTGTGTTGGTGAGGGTGGCCAGGCTGCCTTTGGCGGCCAGGGGTAACAGCAGCTGAAAGCTGCCGGCGGCGGGGTTGGGGTAGAGCTGCACCTGGGCCTCCAGGGCTTGGGTGGCCGTAGCCAGCAGCGTGGCCGCGGGCCGGAGCTCCACCAGGAAGCGCCCGTTGGCCGTGCGGGCCGTCGTGCTGAAGGCGTACGTGGTAGCGGCCGTCAGCAGGGTGTGGGTGTCGGTGATGGCATCGTGCAGGTAGGCGCGGGCGCCGGCGGGCAGGTTCAGCATGGTTCCCACTGTTAGGGTGTAGCTGCCGGCGGCGGGCACGGCCACGGTGAGCGGCAACAGCACCGCCGCGGAGCCGAAAGCTGGCAGGCCGTTCACGCTGTAGCTGGTGGTGCCCAGTTGGGTGGCCAGGTTGAGGCCGGAGGGGTTGAACAGCTTGCTGCCGTCGAAGCGGGCGTCGAAAGCGGCGGTGGCGCCGTCCTGGGTGTATATCGTCGTGACGTCGCTGAGCTTGGCGCCGGCATCGCGCAGCACGAGGCTTAGCATGGGCCGGGTTTCGGGGCCGGTGCGGCGAAATCCGCCATCATTGGGGTCGAAGTTCTGGATGCGGTCCTGATTAGTGAAAGAGAGCTCTCCGCCGTCGCCCAGGGAGCGCACGAAAAAGCCCTGGCCCATGGCGATGATGGGCGTTGTGCCGCCGATGCCGTTTACGAAGGTGCGGTAAGTGCCTTCGTAAGCTCCTTCGCTCTCAAATACGTACATGGCCCCGCCGACACCGCTGTTGCTACCGCGCGACGCCACCGACGACCAGTCGATGGGGGCCGGGTAGGGGTTCCACCAGGTGCCAGCCGGCGTTGGGGTTGTCACCGCGGTTGAGACCGGTGACCATGATGTCGCCGTTGCGGGGAGTGCCGGTGAATTCTACTTTCGACGCCGCGCCGATGTGTACCGTGAAGCCCCGGCCGCTGGTCATGGCTTCGTCGGCATGACCCGAACGCCAGCCCTGGTCGAAGCCCATGGGCACGATGTTCGGGTTGCCCACCCGGCTTTGGTCGTAGGCGTACACCGTGGGGTAGGGCACTACCTGCCCTGGCGTGGCCGACAGATCGTAGGCCGGGTTGAAGACCGGGGCAAAGCCTGCTGTGGCCAGGTCGCTCAGGCGCTGTCCGTTGACCGGTGAGCTGTAGTGGCGGTAGCCCAGGCCGGGGTTGAGGTTGGGCGAGATGTAGCGCTCAATCGTAACCTGCCCGACGACGCTGCCGTTGCCGGTGTTCGTAATCAGGGCCGTGCCCGTGGCGTTGCTCAGCAGGCGAATGGTGCGCCCGTTGGTGTTGATGATGCTATTGGCGGTGCGCACCAGCTGCTGCACGTTCACGTTGCTGTTCAGGCTCACGTCGGTGGTCAGGTTCAGGCCATTGGTGTTGAAGCTTTGCAGGCTGCGCACCGTGGTGGGCATGCCCGAGCCGGTGGCCTGGGCGCCCTGGGTGCCGCTGAAGAGGTAGTTGGCGTCGGTCGAATAGGAGCGGGTGCCGGTCATCTGCACGGCGCCGGTGGGGCCGGTCAGGGTCAGGCCGTCCACGCTGCAGATGTCGAAGGTGCCGTTGCCTTCCAGCACGAAATTGCCGGTATCCAGGAGGTCGTTGCAGTTTGGGCTGAGCCGGCCGCCGGCCTGGATGGTGAGGGTGCCGTTGGTGGTGAGCACGCCCGTGAGCGAGAGCGTGCCCGTGTCGGTAATGGTCACGTTGTCGAACGTGCCGCCGGCAATGGTTTGGGAGCCGTTCACGAACAGGTCGGCCGCGTTGGACAAGAGGGGAAGCAGAAGCATTGCGGCACCGGACAGCAGCCGGCGGCACGCACTAGAGGTTTTCATATGAAAATAATGGAGCTGTTTTCTTCTGAAAATCAGAAATTTATATACAGTAGTCCCTTAAATGGTAAAGCTCTATAAAGGTTATTGTTGATGCTAAGGTGCCGGCGCTGTCTCCCGGTCTTGCGCCGCTACGGTTTTGCGTTGGCCCGCTGTGCCCGATGCGCGCCAGAAGGCAGCTCAATCGGCCAGGGGAGCGGCTATCTTTAGGGCCGCTAAACAAAAGCTGCTTTTATGACGAAACACCTACGTTCTCATTGCCAGGGCTTATTGCTGGCTTTCCTGCAATCGGGCGGCGCGACGCTTCGGCGCGGGCTGCTGCTGGGCTGTGTGTGGGTGCTGGCACTGGGAGTGGCATGGGCAGGCACCCCATCGTTGGGCACCGCTCTCAATCCAGACGGCACCTTGCGCAAGGGTACCGACGGCTCCTTCGACGCTCGCCAATACGCCATGTATACGGCGGCCGATGGCCAGCCCGTATTTCGTCCTACCAAAGCAGCTGGCCCCGCCGGGCCCGGCGATGAGCACTGGCAGACCGGGTTCAACGTGCCCGGCACGGACTACGTGGTGAATGCCGTGCTGCGCGTGGGCGCGGACGTGTACGTGGGTGGCGACTTTGTGACGGCCGGGCCGCTCACCGCCAACCACGTGGCCAAATGGAACGGCACAGCCTGGAGCGCGGTGGGCTCCGCTGCGGCCAACGGCGTCAACGGGTCGGTGAAGGCCCTGGCGATGGTGGGCAACACCCTGTACGTAGGCGGCCAGTTCAGCCGGGCCGGTGCGGTGCCGGTGAGCAACATCGCTCAGTGGGATGGCACGGCCTGGAGCAGCCTGGGGCCGGCGCCCGCCTTGGGCGTGGGCGGCGAGGTGCGCGCGCTGACCGCGCTGGGTACCAGCCTGTACGTGGGGGGTAGTTTCTCAACAGCGGGCGGCGTGGCCGCGTCCAACATTGCCCGGTGGGATGGCACAAACTGGAACACGCTGAGCGGCGGCGTCAACAACGCCGTGCGGGCGCTGGCGGTGCTGGGTACCACCTTGTACGTAGGCGGTTTCTTCGACAAGGCTAACGGCTTGCCGGCCGAACACGTGGCGCAGTGGGACGGCACCGCGTGGAGTGCGCTGGGCGCCGGAACCAACAGCGCCGTGTACGCGCTGGCCGTGCGCGGCGCAGAATTGTACGTGGGCGGCCAGTTTTGGGAAGCGGGCGGGGCACCGGCCGTCCGCATTGCGCGCTGGAACGGCAGCAGTTGGGCGGCGCTGGGCGCGGGCGTCAACGGCATTGTGTACGCGCTGGAGCCGTCGGCGAGCGGCGTATACGTGGGCGGGAAGTTTGGGCAGGCCGGGGGGCAGACGGCCAACGCAGTTGCGCAGTGGGACGGTACGGCCTGGCGCGCGCTGGGCGCCGGGACAGCTAATGGCGTAAATGCCCAAGTGAATGCCCTGTGCCTGGTGGGCACCACGGTCTACGCCGCCGGCGAGCTGACGGTGGCCGGCAACGTGGGCGCTTCCTACGTGGCGCAGTGGAATGGCACGGGCTGGGACGCCCTGGGCGCGGGCCTGGGTGTGAGCAGCGTGGGCGTAGTAGCGGCCGTGGCCGTATCGGGAACCGACGTGTACGTGGGCGGCTACTTCGTCTCAGTTGGGCGTGTGCCGGCCAACAACATTGCCCGCTGGGACGGGCGGGCCTGGCACGCGCTGGGCACCGGCCCGGCCAATGGCGTGAACAAAGGCGTGCTGTGCCTGGTCGCATCGGGCCCTGACGTGTATGCGGGCGGGGATTTCACTGCCGCGGGCGGCTCCCCGGCCCGGCACCTGGCCCGGTGGGACGGCACGGCCTGGAGCCCC
>JAYSZD010000238.1:0-4808 GCA_043738185.1 Hymenobacter sp.
ATTTCTGAGAAGTAAGCTGAAGCACTAGGTGCGGATTAACAGGGCTCGCGTCTTTTCAAAATTCCAGCCGGAAGGCAGTCGGCCCGCCGCTTACCTTTGCCCCGTTATGCAGAAACCCAGTATCCCAAAAGGCACCCGCGATTTTGGCCCGGCCCAGGTGGCGCGCCGCCAGCACATTTTCAACGTTATCCGCCGCACGTTCGAGTCGTTTGGCTTTGCGCCGCTCGAAACGCCGACACTGGAGAACCTGTCGGTGCTCACCGGCAAGTACGGCGACGAAGGCGACCAGCTGCTGTTCAAAGTCCTGAACTCCGGCGATTTTGCCAAGGACGTAACGGCCGAGGACTTGACCATCGGCTCGAAGGCGATGCTGCCCAAAGTGGCCGAAAAAGGCCTGCGCTACGACCTGACCGTGCCCTTTGCCCGCTACGTGGCCATGAACCGCGGCACGCTCACCTTCCCCTTCAAGCGCTACCAGATGCAGCCCGTGTGGCGCGCCGACCGCCCGCAGCGCGGCCGCTACCGCGAGTTTTACCAGTGCGACGCCGACGTGGTGGGCACCGACTCGCTGCTCTGCGAAGCCGAAATCGTGCTGATGATAGCCCAGGTGCTGGGCGGGTTGGGGCTCGATGATTTCACCATTAAAATCAACCACCGAGGGGTTTTACACGCCATTTTTCAGAGCCTGGACAAAACAGGAATCACTAAGTCAGCCTCTTTCAACCTGGCAGGCAAAACCTGGGGTTACGCGGCAATGGAAAATAGTTTATTCGTGGCCATCGACAAGCTCGACAAAATCGGGCGCGACGGCGTGACCAAAGAGCTGCTCGAACGCGGCTTTTCGGCAGCCAACATCGAAACGCTGTTCGCCCTGCTGACGGTAGAAGGCAGCTACGAGGAGAAGCTGGAGCGCCTGCTGGCGGGCTTCGTCACGGCCGGCGTGGAGCCCGATGGCGGGCGCCCCGACGATACCGACGAGGACGCCGAAGCCAGCTACCGTGGCCTCACCGAGCTGGCCGAAGTGCGCGAGCTGCTGCAAGCGTCCGGCTTCCGGCAGTTCGACCGGCTCGAATTTGACCCTACCCTGGCGCGGGGCCTCTCCTATTATACGGGCTGCATTTTCGAAGTCAAAATCAACAACGTGCAGATGGGCAGCGTGAGCGGCGGCGGGCGCTACGACAACCTCACCGGCAGTTTCGGGCTGCCGGGCGTGTCGGGCGTGGGCTTTTCGTTCGGCGTGGACCGGCTCTACGACTGCCTGGAGGCGCTGGACCTGTTCACGAGCACCGCCGAAACGCCCACCCGCTGCCTCATCACGCACTTCGACGCGGCCAGCGGCCGGGCGGCACTGCCGCTGCTGGCCCAGCTGCGGGCCGCCGGCATTCCCGCCGAGCTGTACCCCGACGCAAGCAAGCTACAAAAGCAGTTCAAGTACGCCGATGCCAAGGGCATTCCGCTGGTCATCGTGCTGGGGCCGGAGGAGCTGGCGGCTGGCGTGGCCAAGATTAAAATCATGGCCTCGGGCGTGGAGCGCGTGCTGCCGTTGGGCGAGGTCGTGTCGTCGCTGACGGCGGAATAAGCCGTTCTCCGATTGCAAACGCCCCGGCGCTGTTGGTTATTCGCCAACAAGGCCGGGGCGTTCCGGCTTTAGGAGGGGCAGCGGCGGCCGTTCTATCTTTCCAGGGCATTTGTCGGTTTCCCATGTTTGTACACGTTGACGTGGCGGTGGTTTTTCAGCTGTTCTGCATCGTGCAGGGCCTGACGACGGGCGTGTACCTGCTGGTGGCGCGGCCCCGGCGGGCGGGCAGCCGCTGGCTCGGCCTGCTGCTGCTCGGGCTGACGCTGCAGGTGGTCGACTACTTCCTGAGCCAATCAGGGGTGTACTACCGGCACCGCTGGCTGTATTTCACGCCGCTGTTTTTTTCGTGGAGCTTTGGGCCCTTGCTGCTGGCTTACGTGCGGGAAACGTATGGCCCGGCGCGCCGCCTGTCGTGGCCGCACTTCGTGCCGGTGGCGGGGCAGGCGCTTTTTTACGGGGTTATCTCGCTGCAATCCTTCGATACGAAAACGTGGTTCTGGCTGCAGGTGCACAAGCCCGTGACGCGCTACGTGGAGCATTACGGGGCTATTGTGTCGGTGCTGAGCTACTTGTTTGTGGCCCTGCGCGTGGTGGCCCGGCACGAGCGGCGTCCGCGCTGGCTGTGGGCCGTACTGCTCGGCCTGGGCACTTTTTACGGAGCCGCCGCCCTCGACCCGCTCGTCAACGCGGCGTACCTGCCGACGGGCGCGCCTAAATTTTACCTGACCACGGTGGCCTTGCCAGTGCTCGCCTACGCCGTGGCGCTGGGGAGTTGGCTCAGTCGCGGGGCCACCCGGCCGGCATCGGCCCCGGCCCCGCAGGCTGACCATGCGCCGACCACTGACGCGTCGGCCGCGTCGGCCGCCCATCGGCCGGCCGGCAGTCCGGAGCCAGTCGTCGACCCCGACCACCTGGCGCGGGTCGTGCAGGCCCTGGCAGTGGAGCTGCTGTACCGCGACCCGGACCTGACGCTCGATGGCCTGGCCCGGCACGTGGGGCTGTCGGCCAACGTGGTTTCCCAGACCATCAATGCCGGCTTGCAGCAATCCTTTCACGACGTGGTGAACGGCTACCGCCTGGCCGAAGTCAAGCAGCGCCTGCTCGGCCCCGATGCCCGCCGGCTCACGGTGCTGGCCTTGGCGCTGGAAGCGGGCTTCAATTCCAAGACGACTTTCAACCGGGTTTTCAAGGAAAAGACCGGATTGACGCCCAAAGCGTACCAAAAGAAGTACCAGCCTACCCGTTGGGACGACTCGGTACCAACCACCGGCTAGGTTTGCGGCAGCTAATTCGCCCCGCTTATGGTCCGCAACCTTCTGCTCTTGCTGCTGCTGTCGAGCAGCCTCCGGCCCGCCATTTCCCACGCGCAGATGGCGCCTGCCACGCCCGTTTCGTCCACGGTGGCCGCGCGCATCCGGCAGGTCGAAAACAGCCTGCTGCCCTACGTGCCCGTGGCCGGCCTGCCCGGCTGGAACCTGCGGGAGCGCATGAAATTTCACCGGGTGCCGGGCCTGAGCATTGCCGTTATCCGCAACTACCAAATCGACTGGGTGAAGGCCTACGGCTGGGCCGATACCACGGCCCGCACGCCCGTCACGCCCGCTACGCTGTTCTCGGCCGGTTCGATTTCGAAGCTGGTGGCGGCGGGCGCGGCCCTGCTCCTCGTGCAGCAGCACAAGCTGGACCTGGACCGCCCCATCAATACCTACCTGAAATCCTGGCAGCTGGGCGAGAACGACTTTACCCGCCAGCGCCCCGTGAGCCTGCGCCTGCTGCTCAGCCACCAGGGCGGCACCAGCCAGTCGTCGTACTGGGGCTTCGTGCCGGGCAATGGCCCGTTGCCATCGGTGGTCGACATTCTGAGCGGCCAGCCGCGGGCCGAAAGCCGGGCCGTGGGCGTGAACCGCGCGCCCGGCACGGGCTTCCAGTACTCGGGCGGGGGCTACCTGGTGGCCCAGCTGGCCCTGATGGACGTCACCGGGCAAGACTTCCCAACCCTTACCAAAACGGCGCTGTTCCGGCCCCTGAAAATGCGCACGGCCACTTTTGCCCAGCCCCTGCCCGCCGCCCTGCAACGGCAAGCGGCGTGGGCCTACTCCGAAAACAGCTGGTTTCAGGGCATGCCGTACCTGTATCCGCAGCAGGCCCCGGCCGGGCTGTACGCCACCCCTACGGACCTGGCGCGCTACCTCATCGAAGTGCAGCAGGCATACCGGGGGCGGGGCAAACTATTCACCCAGGCCACGGCCCGCGCCATGCTCACGCCGCAGGTTGAAGTATCGAGCGGGACGTACCGCGAGGAAATGGGGCTGGGCCCCTTCCTGCTGCAACGCGCCGACCGCACCGACGAAAACAGCCGCTACTTTGAGCACACCGGCGTGAATGCGGGGTTCCTGGCTTACGCCCTGGCCAGCGTGACGGGCGGCAACGGCGTGGTTATCATGATGAACAGCGACGGGGGCGCCGGGGAGCTGGGCAAGGAGCTGCGCCGGGCCGTGGCGCGGGTGTACCAGTGGCCCGATTTTCTACCCGCCGCCATTCAGCCCGTGCCGACGCCCGTGGCCACGCTCGATGCCGTGGCGGGCCGGTACCAGCGCGGCCCCGACGAGGTGGTGACCTTTCAGCGGGAAGCAGCCCATCTGGTGCAGCGCATCAACGCCGGCAACCCGATTCTGACGTACCCGGTGGGCGGCGACACGATTGCTTTTACCGACTACCCCATGCGGGGCCGGTTCGAGCGCAACGCGGCCAGCGAAGTCACGGGCTTTCGAATGCTGGGCGCCGAAAAGCCCATGCCCCGCCTGCGCCCCGACCAGCTTTTGCCCGACGAGCTGCTGCGCCTGGGCCGCATTCCGGAGGCCGTAGCCGGCTACCGGCAGCTTCAGCTCAACGAATACCAGCTCACTTACATGGCCTATGAGCTGCTCAACCGCCGGCCCAATAACCCCACGGCGGCGGAAGGCCTGCTGGGCCTGGCCCTGGAGCAATTCCCCCGGTCGGCCGTGGTGCACGCGCGGTGGGGCGACCTGTACCTGAGCCGCGGCGACAAACCGCAGGCCATCAGCTCCTACCAAACGGCCCTGCGCCTGAACCCGGAGGATAAGAATTTGCAGGAAAAACTGGCAACCCTGACCCGCTAAAAAGCTTTTTGAGTGGTCAAGATTTATTCTACAACGGTCCCGCTGAGCTTGTCGAAGCATCTCTACCGCTTCGTTGAAGTAGCTTGATT
>JAYSZD010000239.1:0-4806 GCA_043738185.1 Hymenobacter sp.
TTTACCACGGCTTTCAGCCAGTATGCCGTGGAGGGCTACCGCGTTGATGCACTCGATTACCTGTTGAAGCCCTTTAACTATGAGGAGTTTTTGCGGGCGGCCGGCAAGGCGCGGGCCTACGCCGAGCTCACGGCCCAGCACGCCAGCGCCCTCGCCACCAACGGCCCCGAAGAAGAAGAGTACCTGTTCCTGAAGGCCGACTACCAGCTGGTGCGCGTGGCCCTGAGCGACATTCTGTACGTGGAAGGCCTGAAGGACTACGTGAAGGTGCACCTCAAAAGCACGCCGCGCGCCCTGCTTTCGCTCATGAGCCTGAAGGCGATGGAGGAGAAGCTGCCCGCCCGGCGCTTCATGCGCGTGCACCGCTCGTTCATTGTCGCGCTCGATAAGATTGAGGCTGTGCGCCGCCTCACCGTGCAGATTGGGGCCGTCACCATCCCCGTAGGCGACCAGTACAAGGAGCCGTTCCTGCAGTTCCTCAGCCGCTGGACGTAGCAATCTGGCCACCTGGCGCATTTTCGAGGTCAGGCGGATGCTGCGCGTCCGCGTCTGGGCAAAACATGCTCTGACGTGTGGATGCTACGCGTCCACGTTACGTCACGCTACAGCCTGACCGCACACGGTTACCGCAACTGTGCTGGTCTTTATAGTTCCTGTAAGGCTTGGACGGGTGGCGGCGTGCCCTTGCGCGTCGTGGGGAATCGTGCCGGCATTCTTCTAACGCACGACATGAAGGGTGAGGTTTGCCGAAAAATGGGCACCGGGACGTGCGAAAATTGTACTTATAGAAAGTCGAATGAGAAGGTGTTTGATGTGTAAATAAATTTATACGAAATGCTTACTCATTAACGTGAAAGACATTATCAACTGTACTAGTAGAAATCAGCTGATTCTCAATAAGTAATAAGTTTCCGTTTTTAAATACAATATTAGCAATGTGAAAAAGTTTGTTAGTGTAGAAAAGTATTGTATTTTCGTATGATTTAATTTTGCTGAATTGGCCGTAGTCGAAAATATATCATCTTAAAACATATGAAAAATCTCTCTACTAACTGGCTTCCGTTCTCAAAAAGCGCTTTGAGATACCTGGTACTGTTATTTGTGCTGATGTCGATTCCGGGGCGCGCACAGGTCGTTATTAGTGAAGTGTATGCTGCTGGTGGCGAGAGCGGTGCGGCTTTACGCAACGACTTTATTGAGCTATACAACCCCAGCGCCGCTGCCGTTAGCCTGAACAATTACTCGCTGCAATACAACCCGCAGAATGGCGGCGGTAATTACGATGTCGCGGTTCTGGGCAACCTGAGCATTCCCGCGAATGGCTACTTTCTGGTGCAGTTCGCCTCATCAGGAGCCAATGGCGCGGTACTGTCCGTGACGCCCAACGCCACCAGCACCATCAATCTGGGCAGCACCGGGGGACGCATCGCGCTGGTGAATACTACTGCGGCGTTAAGCAATAGCGCCGCAGCTAATGCCCCGGGCATACTGGACTTTGTGGGGTATGGCGGGACCGATAGATTTGAAGGGGCCGGGGTGTCGCCGCTGCCCACGCTCACGGCCAGCATCGAGCGCAAAGCCGGGCCCGTGTCTACCAGCGCGTCGATGGCGGTGGGCGGCACCGATGCATTGCAAGGCAACGGCTACGATTCCAACAACAACAACTTCGATTTCATCCTGCGCCTGGTGCCACTGCCCCAGAACTCGGCTTCGCCGGCCGAGGTGTACACCCTAAACACCATTTTCTACAGCAAGGCTGCGGGCGCGCTCCATCTCCTGGCCAACTTCAGCAGCACGCCGGACGGCACCGGCCCGCCGCCCGCCAGCTTCACGGCAGACAACCAGATTTTCAATATCACCGGCACCAACCGCACCATCGCGGGCAACCTGACGGTAGCGGGCACGAACTCAAAAGTGGTACTGGGTGCCAACGCCAGCTTCATTGTGCCGGTCACGGCCAATTTTACCGGTACGCTCGACCTGGGCAACGGGGCCACGCTGGTGCAGCAGAACGCGGCCCCGGCGGTTATGTTCGGCACGGTGAACATCAACAGCACGGTGGAGTTTTCGCAGGCCGGTGACTATACCGTCCCTATTCTCGGCACACCCGGCTACGGCAACCTGACCCTGCGCAATGCCACCAAACGGCTGAGCGTGGGCACCACCGTGGTGCGCGCCAACCTGCTGGTGGGCGACGGCGGCGGGGGCGTGACGGTGCTGGCCGGCGCGTCGGCGTTGGCGTCGGTGCTCAACCTGCGCGGCAACCTGACGCTGGTGGGTACGGTGGAGTTCAGCCCCGCCGCCGATGAGTACATCAGACTGACGGCCAATGGTCCTGGTAGCGCCGCGGCCCAGGTATTCAACGGTGGGGGCAACACCATCCGGCTTTTCAGTTTGACGGGCAGCGCCGCCGGCGTGAGTCTGGCCAGCAGCACCAGCAACCTGGAGTTGGGTACCAGCCTCGGCGGCGGTTACGTGCTGGCCCCCGGCCGCACCTTGAGCGTGAACGCCAACACGCTCAGCTTTGCACCCGGCAGCGACGCAACCATTGCCGGAGCCGGCACGCTGACGGTGAGCGCCGCCTCCAACCTGGTGTTTAACAAGGCCGGAACGGACAATGTGGGTACCCTGCGCCTGACGAGCGGTAGCACGCTCCTGAACAACTTCACGCTCAACACGGTGGCCATGCTGACGCTGGGCACGGGCATGACCGTGCAGGGCGCCCTGAACCTGACCAACGGCACCCTGAGCGTCGGGGCGAACACTCTCGCCCTTACCGGAACCGTGACGCCCGCCAACGGGGTGCTACAAGGCGGCAATGCGGCCACTTCTAACCTGACCATAGGTGGCAGCGGCACTATTTCGGCGCTGCGCTTCGCTGCTTCGGCGGCCGGCCGCACGTTTGGCACGGTCATCCTCAACCGCCCCGGCACTACCTCGTTGGCCAGCAGCCTCACGGTGGCCAATTCCCTGCTGCTCACGGCCGGCACGCTCAGCCTGAGCGGCCACACGTTGGCCCTGAACGGTACGGTGACTTCCGCTGCCGGCTTGCTGAATGGCTCCACAACGTCTAACCTCACGGTTGGGCCGGGCAGCACGGCTGTGGGCACCGTTTCGTTTGCCGGCGGCGGCCGGACCCTCAATGCCCTGTCGCTCGACCGCCTGGGCCAAACCCTCACCATTGGGAGCGGCACCTTAGAGGTGCGGCTGCTGACGCTGACCAGCGGCGTGCTGGAACTGGGTGATGGCGTGACCCTGAACGTGACCGGTCCGCTGATTGTGGCCGACCCTGAGGTAGCGCGCTTTGCCGGCACCATCGACGGCAGCGGCCTGCCTACCTCCAGCCTCTTCATTCTGGGTACGGGCAGCATTGGCACCTTGTCGTTCGTGCCGGGTCTGGCCATGCTGCAGCAGTTTTCGCTGGACCGCGGGGGCAACCAAACGGCGCTGCTGCTCAATACACTTACGGTGAATATTCTGAGTCTCTCGCGCGGCTTTATTTTCGCGCTGGGCAACGAGCGGGTTGAGGTATTGGCCGGTGGCACCGTCATTGGCGGCGGCAACAACAGCTACGTGAATGCCCTGACCCGTGCCGTTATCACCAACCTGACCAACCCGACGGTGAGCCAGGAGTTTCCCCTGGGCGTCGGCGGCCAATACCGCCCGCTCGTTTTCCGGGTTACCGACCAGGTCATCGGCACGACCAGCTACACCGCCCGCCAGTTCGAAGGCCCGTCGCCGGTGCGCACCTTGCCGGCTACGCTGGCCCGGGTATCCCAGCTGCGCTACTACAACCTGGTGCGGGAGCGGCCCGGCAGCAGCACCCTGCAATCGGCTGCCATTACCCTGGCCTACGCCCCCGCCTCCGACCTCGTGAACAGCGGCAACAATAGCCTGCTGCGAATCGCGAAAACAGACCCGGCGGACGGCTCCCGGTGGCTTGATATCGGCGGCTTTGGCACGGGCTCCACCATCACGTCCACGGTGCCGTTTGGGCCGGAGCTGGGCGATTTCACCATCTCCACCGACATCAGCACGCCGCTCAACGTCAACCCGCTGCCCGTGGAGCTGGTGCGCTTTGGCGCGGTCCGGCAAGCCGGCGGCGTGCAGCTGAGCTGGGCTACCGCCAGCGAAAAGAACAGCGACTTCTTCGACGTGCAGCGCAGCCTCGACGGGCAGGTGTTTGCCACGGTGGCCAATGTGGCCGCCCAGGGCACCACCAGCCAGGCCCATGCCTACGCCGTGCTCGATGCCCCGGCGCCCGCCCGCCTGCTCTACTACCGCTTGCGTCAGGTCGATATCGACGGCACCGTGGCGTATTCGCCGGTGGTGACGGTGGCTGCCGTGCGCGATGCCGCGGCGGAGGAGCTCACGGTGTATCCGAACCCGGCCACCGACCAGCTCACGGCCAGCCTGTCGGCCGCGGCGGGCCGTACCTACCGCGTCGTCAACGCCCTCGGGCAGGTGCTCGCCCAGGGCCCGGCCGATGCCAGCAACCCCAGCGTGGACGTGCGGCGTCTCCCCGTCGGCACCTATTTCCTGGAGCTGCACACGGCTGGCGGGCGGCAGGTGCGCCGCTTTGTGAAAACGAACTAGCGCGCCTGCGGGGTCAGGGCCCGCCCCCCCGTCGCCGACCTTCAGAGCTGCTTAAACGAATAAAGACGGTCGTGCTGCGCTTGTGGCAGTACGACCGTCTTTATTCGTTTATACACTAGGGCGTGAGGACAATAAGAAATCAGCTATTCATCTAAGCCAATCAAGTGCTGCCCCGATATGCCAGAACGCGAGGAAGGAAACGACGGTTTT
>JAYSZD010000240.1:0-4802 GCA_043738185.1 Hymenobacter sp.
CGAAAATCCTGCTCCTTCAGCAAGTCGCTGAGCATGCACACGGCCCGGATTAAAATTGTAATTGATAGGTATAATTCCACCTTAAAGTAGACCACCGCCAATTCTGAATGGAAATTTTCATGCCCAAATATCCCTAATCTCCCGCACTCAAGCCGCTGCAACAAGTCTATTAGAGGGTAAGTTTACTCTTGGCCCATAATACAACTCCGCCCTCTTTGCGTGCTTATGCCCGTAAGCCGATGACCATTCTTCACGTACCCGAGCAACACCGCGAAATCTGGAACCAAGCGGGGTTCCTCACTCGGGCACTGATGTGGGTGCTAATGCGCGTGTTGCCGCGGGCCAATCTGGATTACGATGCCCACGACGAACAGCTCGCGTACTGGTTGGTGGAGGTGAACGACCAGGGGCAGGCGGAGCGGGAAATAGGGTTCAGTGCCCAAAATGAGCCCCTTATGTTCGCGCCCACCAACCGCAACTACGGGGTGTGGACGGACTCTGACCGCGTCTTTGTGGCCGAGCAGTTCGAGGCGCGAAACGATTTCCCCTTTGACGCTACGTGGAATAAGCTCTACGAGCAAACTCGGCAGGGCACACGTCCACTTTAACGGTACCAAGGTAAACGAGCTCCGTTCAATTGAAAGAGTATATTTTTCAGCCCTTGCCACCGCTTCCCAACGATATGAAAAATGAAACCGTCCGGCAACATCTCCTGGCGAAATGGGGCATCCGCGTTGAACACATGTGGCTTCCCTTAATCGGTCACCTTTCCGCGGATATCATGTATTTCGAGTTCGACGTGTTTGAGCAGCAGTTTGGTGTAGCCCAACTCCAGCACCTGCTGAGGCACATGGGCGAGCATGCCTGGTGGGCCATCAGCGAAATCGGCGAGGACCGGGACGGGGCAAATGCCGCGTTGAAAAGCTTTGCGCAGCAAGGCCAGGTAGAAATGTACTACTGCAATGCCACCGCCGATTGGGTCGTGTACGTTTCCCATGAGAACACTATTGCCCTGGGCGGAGCAGCCCTACTCGACCACCTCCAACGGGCTTGGCCGGACTACGTCTCCTACTGCAACCCCTGGGAATAGCATGCCCATAGCCTGCGTCAGGTTCGTTCAGCAAAAGGGTGATTTTCCTGCTACCTACAACATCCCCTCGTCCGCAAAGCTGTAGTACGCCTGCTCGGCAAAAATCAAATGGTCAAGAATGGGCAAATCCAGGAAGCTGCCGGCTTCTTTTAGTTTCTTGGTGAGCTGGATGTCGGCGGCGCTGGGGTTGCGGTTGCCGCTGGGGTGGTTGTGCACCAGAATGATGCTGCTGGCAAGCTGCTCCAGGGCTTCTTTAAAAATCATTTTCGGGTCGGCCACGGTGCCGGCCACGCCGCCGCGGCTGATGGCCGTTTTGCGCATCACCACGTTGGCCCGGTTGAGGAGAATCACCCAAAACTCCTCGTGCGGCAGGTCCATGAGGTGGGGGCGAATCAGGTTGTAGATGTCGCGCGAGCAGGTGATGGTGGTGCGCGGGGCGGCGTCGGCCTCTTTGCGGCGGCGGCCCAGCTCCAGGGCGGCCACCACCGTAATGGCCTTGGCCGGGCCGATGCCGGGGTGGCGGCAGAGCTGCTTCACGCTTTCGCGGGCCAGCGCATTCAGGTCGTTATCCACGCCCTTGAGCATGAGCATGCCCACGTCCACGGCCGACAGCTTGGCGGTACCCGAACCGAGTAGGATGGCAATCAGCTCGGCATCGGAAAGGGCGGCGCGGCCCTTGGTCATTAGCTTTTCGCGCGGCCGGTCGTCCTCGGCCCAACTCTTGATGCCCGAGGCGGTCGGGGCGGCGTAGGGTGGCGTCGTACCCGGTAGGGCCGGCAGGACGGGGCGTTCGGTCAGGCTGTCAGGCGCTTTCATGCGGCACGGGGTTGGTAGAGCAACGAAACTCAATTAAATGTAAAGCAAAAACGAGGCGGGCCCGTCTAAACACCCAGTCCGTGGGAGCGTTAAGCACCGGCGGGACTGTCCGTTTTAAATCTGAATATGCGAAATCCGTTGGTTTTTTGGTTGTTTCTGGCCGCTATTCTGCTGGCCGAATGGTATGGGTATCAGGCGGTGCGCACGGCTACGCAAAACGTGTCGCCGGCGTGGCGGCGGGGCGTAGCGGCCGCCTATTGGGTCATTAGCCTCAGTATGTGGGGCCTGGCGTTTTGGGCGGGTTTCACCCGGCAGTCGGGCAATACGGTGCTCAAAAGCTATCTGATGAGCCTGCCGCTGCTGCTGCTGGCCGGCAAGCTGCTCATCTTTATTCCGCTGCTGCTCGAAGACCTGACGCGGCTGGGACGCTGGGCCGTGAGCTCGGCCACGCGGCCCGCAGGCGTGGCCGGCGAGGGCATTCCACGCAGCGAGTTTCTGGCGAAGCTGGCGCTGGGCATCGGCGCCATTCCGTTTGTGGCGCTGCTCTGGGGCATGGTGCGTGGGGCCACCGACTACCAGGTGCGCCGCGTGACGCTGCGCTTTCCTAACCTGCCTGCTTCCTTTGACGGCTTCAAAGTGGTGCAGATTTCGGACCTGCACACCGGCAGCTTCAGCTCCACCGAGCCGCTGCAACGGGCAGTGGCCCTCATCAATAAGCAGGCGGCCGACCTTGTGCTCATGACCGGCGATTTGGTGAATAACCGCGCTACCGAAGTGGAGCCGCACATGCCGGCCCTGGCTGGAATCAAGTCGGATTTGCCTATTTTCTCCAGCCTCGGCAACCACGACTACGGCGACTACGTGCAGTGGGAGAGCCCGGCCGAGAAGCAGGCCAACCTGGAGCGCCTGATGCAGAACCACGCCAAAATGGGCTGGACACTCCTCAACGACACCAGCCACACCATTGTGCGGGGCGACGACAAAATAGCGGTGTTGGGCGTGCAGAACTGGAGCAGCCACGCCAACTTCCCCAAGCATGGCAACCTGCCCAAGGCTCACGCCGCAAGTGCCGACGCGCCCTTCAAAATCCTGCTCTCTCACGACCCCTCGCACTGGGAAGCGCAGGTGCTGAATTATCCCGACATCGACCTGACGCTCAGCGGCCACACCCACGGCATGCAGTTTGGCGTGAACCTGCCGTTCCTGAAATGGAGCCCCGTGCAGTATGTGTACAAGCAGTGGGCCGGCCTCTACGAGCAGGGCCGCCAAAAACTGTACGTCAACACCGGATTGGGCTATTTGGGCTACCCCGGCCGGGTGGGTTTCCTCCCCGAAATCACAGTATTTGAATTACGCCGCGCGTAGCCGGGTCCGGTAATTATACGGTTGGGGTAACATCCGGCACGGGCTTGCCGTAAAGCGCCCTCAACAAGCCAACCACTCCGGTTGTTTTCTCTAATTCTCTCATTCATGAAAAATTCCCTCTTGATTCTCGCGGGCGCTGCTGCCCTTTCGCTAGCCTCCTGCTCGCAGGAAAAAACCACCGATACCACCATGGCCGCCGGCGACGGCATGAGCACCACCACCACGACCACGACCACCACCGCGATGTCGGAAGCCGACATGGAGGCCCGCGCTCAGCGCATTGCCGATAAGATGGTGGCCGATATGAAAATTACGGATGAGGCCACCAAAACCAAAATCCGCACCGTGTACGTGAACCGCTACCGCCAGATGGGCGACATGCAAAGCAAGTACGCCACCGACACCACCGGCATGGCCGCCGCCATGCGCGAGTCGATGGCTACCACCGACGCGGAGTTCAAAAGCATCTTCACTGACCCCACCCAGTACCAGGCCTACGAAACCAGCCGCATGAGCTACTATGGCATGGCGGACGACAATTCGGCCATGTCCTCATCGGATAATATGGGCACGAACATGAGCAATTCTACCGATGCCAGCATGATGGACGAAGGCGGTAAAATGAAGGTGAAAGCCGATGGCGACATCAAAATCAAAGATGCTGAAGGCAACAAAACTAAAGTTGATGGCGACGATGGCACCATTAAAATAAAAGAAGTAGACGGCAGCAAAACCGTTATTAAATAAGCGCTGGCGGCTTGCCGCTGCGCCCTGACTGGCCCGCACCTGCAACGGTGCGGGCCTTTTTTGTCTCCCTGGTGCACAACTTTGCGGTTGCTTTGTGTTTATGAGACGTGTTAAATCCAGTGGTATTGAATAAAGTCTTGACCCATAGCGGAGCTTGGAGGCGCTGGCTGCTGGCCGTCTTCTTGCTGTGGTTGGGCGCGGCTGGTCCGGTTCGGGCCCAGCAGCAGGTGCGCGTGAGCGGCACGGTGTCGGCGGCCGACACGCGCCAGTCCATGCCGGGCGCCACGGTGCAGGTGCAGCGCACCCGCCGCGGCGTGGTAACCGACGCCACCGGCAGCTTTTCCGTCGATGCGTTGCCTACTGACACCGTCCTGTTCCGAGCCCTGGGCTACAAGGCGCAGCGCCTGCCGCTGGGCGGTACGGGCCTTTCGCAGCTTATCGTGCGCATTCAGCTGGTGCGCGACAGCGTGCGGCTGGGCGAAGTGCAGGTGGTGAGCGACCGGGCCGACCGGGCCATTATCAACCGGGCCCTGCGCAACATCAAAAGGCCGTCGCCGCCGGTGGTGAAAGGCCCCCAGCGCCCGCCCAAACCCAAGCCCCTGTTTGTCGTGGACTCCACCGCGCCCAAAGCGCCGGTACCCACTATCCAAAGCCCGGTGAGCCTGATTTACGACCAATTCTCGCGCGAAGGCAAGCAGCGTCGAAAGATGGAAGAGCTTGAAGCCCAACAAAAAGCCGAAAAGGCCCGCAAGGCCAAGGCGCAGTACAACAAGGCGTTCAAGGA
>JAYSZD010000241.1:0-1967 GCA_043738185.1 Hymenobacter sp.
GACCTGCCCGCCGGCATGTATTTCTACAAAATCACCACCCCAGCCGGTAGCGAAACCAAACGCTTTATAAAAGAATAAAGCCAATTACAGGAGTCGTAATACTTGTTACTCCCGCACCAGCCCGCCGCTCAGGCGGCGCAGGGCAATTTCGGCCTGCTTGGCGGCGTAGCGAATGTCGAGCAGGCGGGTTTCGGCATCGAGCTGGTTGCGCTGAGCTTCGCGCAGTACCAGCGGCGTGAGCAGGCCCAGGCGGTAGCGTTCCAGGGCAATGGCCACGTTCTGGCGGGCCAGCTGAATGTTAGTTTCTTCGAGGTCGAGCAGCTGCAGGAAGTTCTGGTACTGGGCAAATGCTGATGCCGCGTCGGCATCGAGCTGGAGCGTGGTTTGGCCCAGGCGGAGTTCGCCTTGCTCCTCGGCCACGCGGGCATTCTGCTCCATCCGCCGGATGTTGAAGCCGTTGAAGATGGGCACGCTGGCCGTAATGCCGTAGTTCAGGCCCTTCACGTTATTAATGCTGGTGGTGAGCACCGGGCCGGTGGGCAGGTTGATAAACTGGGCGTTGTTGATGTTGCGGTTCAGGCCGTAGCCCGTTACGAAACCAATTTGGGGATAGCGCGAGGCCCGCACCAGCCGGCGTTCGTACGTGGCCACATCGAGCCCCAGCTGGGCCTGGGCCAGGCGCGGGTTGTTGGCTTTGATACCAGCCGTGATGGTTTCCTCCCGCAGGTCGCGGGTCACGGTCAGGCTGTCGCTGGGTGCGAAATCGAGGCGCGGGGTGCGGCCCAGCAGGTTGTTGAGCGTGATTTTGGCAGCCATCAGGGCCTGCTGCTGCTGTAGGAGCAGGCTGCGGTCGGCGTTGTAGTCCACGCGGGCAGTCAGGACTTCCACCTTGGCCGCCACGCCCACATCAACCTGCGCCTGGGTGAGGTCGATGCGGGCCTGGCCGATTTTCAGCGCCTCTTCCAGCGACTTTATTTTGCCGCCCTGCCGCACTACGTCGTAGTAGGCGTTGCTCACGTTCTCCACCGTTTCTTCCACCGTGGCGCGGGTTATTTGCTGTTGCTGCTGGCGCAGGGTTTTCAGCCGGTCGTAGGCAATGAACATACCCAAGCCGTCGAACAGCGTCCAGCCCAGCGTCACGTTGGTATTTAGTTGGTTGGAAGTGCCGCCGTTTATCACGCGCGGCTCATTCGAGCCAATAGTGGAGGTGATGTCATTGTTGTTGAACGTGCGGGTGAGGTTGGCGCTGATGTTGGGCAGCTGGCCGGCATTGCCGCGCGTCACGTTATTCGCAGCAATTGCCTCGTCCTGCCGCGAGAGTAAAATGCCGTAATTATGCTGTAACGCCTCGCTGATAGCGGCTTGCAGCGACAGCAGCGGGGCTGGCGCTACGGTAGCCGGCCGGACCAGCTGCTGGGGCCGCGCCACCGGTACCTGCTGGGCCACAGCTGCGAAGGGAAATAGAAAAAGAAGGAAGCGAAAGGGTTTCATGCAAATGAGTTCGGAACAAAAAACTCCCCTCCTTACCAAGGAGGGGACGTTCAGCCGCAAGGCTGAACTGGGGTGGTTGTTGGCGTTGCACGAGCTGGCCATAGGAGGCAACTGAACGAAGCCACGCTTACAGCTCAGGCGCCAACAACCACCCCCGTTTCAGCTTCGCTGAAACATCCCCTCCTTGGTAAGGAGGGGAGCTTGGCTTTACGCCGCTACTGCTTCGGGCTTGTGCTTTTTGGCCGTGGCGAAGTAAGAATACATCACTGGCACGATGTACAGGGTGAGCACCGTGGCAAACAGCAGCCCGCCCACCACGCCAATGCCCATGGCCCGTCGGCTGAGCGCGCCCGCACCCGTGGCAATAGCAATGGGCATAATGCCCAGAATGGCGCACAGCGACGTCATCAAAATGGGGCGGAAGCGCGCCGTGGCGCCTTCAATGAGGCCGGTCATGTAATCCACGTTGAATTTCT
>JAYSZD010000242.1:0-13175 GCA_043738185.1 Hymenobacter sp.
TCGTGCGCGGGGTCCTCCTCGCCGTGCACGTTGCGCACGAAGGCAATGGCATCGGCCCGCAGGCCGTCTACGCGGTAGTCCTGCAGCCACATCAGGGCATTGTCGCGGATGTACTGGCGCACTTCGGGGCGGCCGTAGTCGGGGCGGTTATCGCCCCAGGGCGTTTCGGCGCGTCCGTCGTTGTAGAAGTAGATGCCGCCGCCGTCGTTTTCGCTCCAGCCGTCGAACTTCCACAGGTCGAGGTCGCCGGGCCCGAAGTGGTTGTACACCACGTCGAGCACCACGGCGATGCCGTGCTCGTGGGCTTTTTTTACCATTTCCTTGAAGGCCACGGGCCCGCCGTAGTCGCTTTCGAGGGCGAAGGGGCAGGCCGGGTTGTAGCCCCAGGAGCGGCTGCCCGGAAACTCCGTAGCCGGCAGCAATTCGATGCAATTGATGCCCAAATCGCGCAGGTAGGGCAGCTTTTCGGCCACGCTCAGGAAGGTGCCCACGCGGTGCTCGTCGGCCGGGGCATTGAAGGTGCCCACGTGCAGCTCGTAAATCACCAGCTCGTTCCAGGCCGGCATCTGGAAGTTGTCGTCGCCCCATTCGAAGTGCGGGTCGTGCACCACCGACGAGCCGGCCGAGTTGGTCATCTGCCGCGCGTAGGGGTCGTTGCGGTCGAATTCCTGGTCACCATTCGTGAGGTGGTACTTGTATTCGGCGCCGGGCTGCACGCCGGGCACGTCCAGGGCCCAGTAGCCGTCGGCTTCGTGCTGAAGCGGGTGTTGGGCAGTTTCCCAGTTGTTGAAAGAGCCAATTACCGCGACGGCTTCGGCGTGGGGCGCCCACACCCGGAACGTGGTGCCCGCCGCGTGGGGCACGGCGCCCATGCCCGGCTGCAGGATGCCGGCGGCCAGGGGCGGCGTTTGGGGAGAAGGTTTTTGAGGGGAGGTGTTGGGCGCGGCGGCAGCGCGGCCAGGAGCGGAAGCGGAATCGAGAGGCATCGAAAGAAAGAGTGCCCGCCGCCCAGGCAGCCGAAAATGCGGCCGATGCTGAACCGTCGGGAACCCGGTAATACGAAAACGGGCGGGTTTTGGCCAAAAGCGGCCCCCACGCGGCCAAGCCGGGCGCAGTGGGGGCGTGGGGGCCGCTCAATGGGCCATTCGTCCTGAGCGGGTTAGCCTCGGCCGCGCTGTTTGCTACCGAAAAATTGCTGCGGAAATGAGCAAATTGCGCCGGCCGCTTGTTGCAGCTTCCCGATACCCGCTCCCGAAAAAATCAGAATGCGTCGTCCCAAACCCGTTGTTTTTGGCCTTTACGGCTGGTCGCCCGAGTACGGCTTCCGCTACATTCACCCCGCCAACCGCCGCTCGTTTGAGCTGCTGGAGCCGGTGGGCAAGCTGTTCGAGAAAATCAGCGAAGACGAGGACGGCGAGTGGGCAACCATCCGCTACGACGAGCAGCAGTTTCTGGTGAAGCCCGAGTTATTCAAGGAAATTTACCACAAGCCCGCCTTCAGCTTCGGCGATTCGGTGGTGGAGGTGACGCCCGAGCCGGGCCGCTACCGGCACTTCGGCCTCGTGTCCGATGTGTTCTGGGACGAGCGCACCGACACGGCCACCTTCCAAATCGTGGAGCACAAGCGCAAACTGCCCAAGGTGTTCAAAGCCGCCGAGCTGCGGGCGGATTGAGCGGCCGGAGGAAAGCGTCCGCCCGCGAAACCTCACCCCCGGCCCCTTTCCCCAGGAGAGGGGAGCCACGGCTTGACCAATAATCATTTCGACCATTACAATGCCCGACTGCTTTCTGCTTTTTTAGCGTCGTCAGGCTCCCCTCTCCTGCGGAGATGGGCCGGGGGTGGCGCTGCGTGCGAATTTCCCTGTCTTCAATCCTACAGCCCCACCCAGATGGCGCCTACCACGCTGGCGATGCCCAGCAGTATCAGGAGACCATACAGCGGCCACACAAACTTGAGCCAGTGCTCGAAGCGCACACCGCAGGCCGCCAGCATGGCCATCAGGGTGCCGTTGGTGGGCGTGATGAGCTCGCAGAGGCCGGCGCCGTACTGGAAGGCCAGCACCATTACCTGACGCGAGAGGCCGATGAGGTCCGAAAGTGGGGTGAGCAGCGGCATGGTGAGCGTGGCCTGCCCGCTGCCGCTGGGTACGGGCACGTGCAGGGCGGTTTGCACGGCCATCATGCCCAGCGCGGCGAAGGTGACGGGCAGCTCGGCCAGGGGCGAAGCCAGGCCGTTGACGATGGTATCGACGATGTTGCCCTGTTCCAGTACCACGAAAATGGCGCGGGCAAACCCAATCAGAATGGCCGAAAACGCAATATCGCGGAAGCCTGCCACGAAGCCCTCGGCGGTGCCCGTGGCACCCAGGCCGCCCAGCAGCCCGGCGCTCACGCCCAGCACGAAAAACAGCGCCGACATCTGCTCAAAGTCCCAGCCCAGCTTCAGCACGCCGTAGGCAAAGACGGCGAAGGTGACGAGCATCAACAGCAGCACCAGCCCGTGCCGGCCCGCCCCACGCTGGTCGGCCGCTACGTCTTCGGCGGTAATTTCGGGTGGCACGCGGTGGCGGGTGGCGTAGCGCATGGTGCCGATAATCCAGATGGTGACGGCGACGACCAAAAAGCCCAGCCGCCAGCCACCGCCCGACAGCAGCGGCAGCTGCGCCAGCTTTTGGGCAATGCCTACCTGAAACGGATTGATGGGGCTGAACGATGCGCCCACAAACGATGCGCCCGCGCTGGCCGCCACGGCCGTGAGCATGGGGTAGCCTAATCGTCGCATCAGCACCAGCAGCACCGGCACCAGCGGAATAATCTCCTCACCCATGTTTTCCAGGGCGCCCATGGTGGCGAAAAGCAGGCTCACCAGCGGAATGACGATGACTTCGCGGCCCTCGGCGCGGGCCAGCAGCCAGTCCACGCCATGGCGCAGGGCCCCGGTCTGGTCTACCACCGTGAAGGCCCCGCCGGCCAGGAAAATGAGGAACACCACGGCCGCGGCGTCGGCCAGGCCCTTGGGAATGTCAACCAGCATGTCGAGCGGGCCCACGGGCGTGGCGGGCACGCGGTGGTAAGAGCCGGCCACCACCACGTCGCGGCCGGTGGCAGGGTCTTTCTGGCGGTCGAAGCGGCCGGCCGGCAGTACGTAGCTCAGCGCGGCGGCCAGCATAATAAAGCCCACCAGCAGCACGAGCGGGTGGGGAAAGCGAAAGGTGTTCATGGCACAAAGTAGGGCGGCGGCGCACCAACTTTGCAAAAAACCGGTTCCGCTACCCATGACCCTCGCCGCCTTCAAAGCCCTGCACCAGCGCCACCAGACCGAGCATCTCGCCCGGCACGGCACGCGCCTGGCCGAGCGTCAGGAAGACAGCTTCGACCTGACGCTGTACGCCGTAGAAGGCTTTTACGCGGAAACCTGGCGCAGTCGCGGCGAGGAGCCCATCCTCTTCATCCACGTATTTCAGAAGCCGGCCGGGCTGGGCGACTACCTGCGGCTGGTGCAACTGCCGGAGCTGGGGTAATTAATTGGAATGCTCCCCCTATTTGCCTTTATTAAACTTTTTGCAACCTAATGCAAGCCATCATTTTCTGTGGTATTCAAGCTACCGGCAAAAGCACTTTCTACAAGCACTGCTTTTTCAATTCTCACGTCCGTATCAGCATGGATTTACTGCGTACTCGCCATCGGGAGCATCGCCTGCTGACGTTGTGTTTGGAAACGCAGGCCTGTTTTGTAGTCGATAATACCAACCCTACCATTGCCGACCGGCAGCGGTATATTGGACCGGCTAAACAAATTGGGTATCGCATAGTGGGCTACTTTTTTCAATCCTCTACCCACGCGGCCTTAATTCGCAATCAGCAGCGTCCGCTGGCCGAACAAATCCCGGAAAAAGGCATTCTCGGCACTCGTGGACGCCTAGAATTGCCCACGTACTCGGAAGGGTTTGACGAAATGCATTACGTTCGTATAAGTCTTGATGGCACTTTCGTCGTCGAGCCTTGGCAATTATGAAATTTGACGACCTCGATGGCCGCCTGCGGGTGTTTGAAACGGCTCATGACCATTGTGCTTTGCCGGGCCTATACCTGGTAGCACGGCTCGATGGACGCAATTTTACGCGTCTTACCAAAGAGACACACCCTTTTGAACGGCCATTTGATGCGCGGTTTCGCGACATGATGGTAAGCACGGTGTCGCATTTGATGCAATGCGGCTTTCGAGTTCGGTACGGCTTCACGGAAAGTGACGAAATATCCTTGTTGTTCGACCCAGCTGAAGACTCCTTTGGGCGCAAGTTGCGCAAGTACCACAGCATTCTGGCTGGGGAGGCTTCCGCAAAATTCTCATTGTTGCTCGGCGACGTGGGCAGCTTTGACTGCCGTATTGCGCAGCTGCCGCGCCGGAGTGACGTGGTGGATTATTTCCGTTGGCGGGCTGAGGATGCCCTGCGCAATGCTCTAAACGCGCATTGTTATTGGTGTCTACGTCGTGAAGGACAAAGCCGAAGGGATGCCACCGCACAAGTAAGCGGCCTGAGTACTGCTGCTAAGAATGAGTTGCTGTTTCAGCGCGGCATCAATTTCAATGATTTGCCGGCTTGGCAGAAGCGCGGAGTAGGGATGTACTGGCATGATGAACAACACGAAGGGTTAAATCCCCTGACGCAGCAAGCCACGCAAACTACGAGACGCGGCTTACACACCGAATTTGAGCTGCCTGTTGGTGCCGCTTACACCGCTTTTATTCATCAACTGGTATGACATGAACCGCCTCCTGCCACTGGCCTTCGCTGTGCTCAAATTCGTGTCGGGCCACTTCCTCATCAATCCGGCTTACGAACTGCAGCGCGACGAGTACCTCTACCTCAACCAGGGCCAGCACCTGGCCTGGGGCTACCTGGAAGTGCCGCCGCTTATCGCGGCGCAGGGCTGGTTGAGCCTGCAGCTGGGCGGGGGCGAAGGCTGGGTGAAGTTCTGGCCCTTCCTCTGGGGGGCGGCTACCGTGTACCTCGTGGTACGGCTGGCGGGGCGGCTGGGCGGCGGCTGGTTCGCCCAAACCCTGGCGGGCGTTTGTTATCTGTGTACGGCTTTTGCGCGGCTGAATCTGCTGTTTCAGCCCAACTCGTTTGAGGTGTTTGGGTTTCTGGCGTCTCTGTACGGGCTGGTGTGCTACCTGCAGCAGGAGGGGCCCCGCTATCTGTACTTGTTGGGTTTGGGGCTGGGGCTGGGTTTGCTCAATAAGTACACCACGCTGTTTTTTATCGCCGCGCTGGGCGGCGCGCTGTTGCTTACGCCCGCGCGCCGGCTGCTGGCCAACCGCCACTTTTGGGGCGCCGCAGGGCTGGGGCTGCTGGTGTGGCTGCCTAACCTAATGTGGCAAATCAGCCACGGCATCCCGTTTCTGCACCACATGGCGCTGCTCAGGCAAACCCAGCTGGTGCACGTCGAAGCCGCTGATTTCTGGAAGGCTCAGCTGCTGATGTGCTTCCCGGCGCTGCTGGTGTGGGGGGCGGGGCTGCTGGCTTTGCTGCTGGCGCGGGCGTTCCGGCCGTACCGGGCCGTGGGGCTGGTGGTGGTGCTGGGTGTGGGCCTGCTGGCCGCGCTACACGGCAAAGACTATTACGCCCTGGGCTACTACCCGGTGCTGTTTGCGTTCGGAGCCGTGTGGTGGGAAACGCGGCTGGCCGATTTTTGGTGGAAACGCCTGGCCCAGCCCGTGCTGCTGGTCGTGCCGGTGGCTTTTCACCTGTCGCTGTTGCCGCTGGTGTACCCGTTGCGCCGTCCGGCTGCCATGGCCGCCCTGCGCCCCAAGTACGAAAGCCTGGGCGCGTACCGCTGGGAAGACGGCCAGAACCACGCCCTGCCCCAGGACTACGCCGACATGCTGGGCTGGCGCGAAATGGCCGACAAAACCTGGGCCGCCTACCAAAGCCTGCCCGATTCGGTGCGGGCCGGCACCCTCATTCACTGCGCCAACTACGGCCAGGCCAGCGCCATCAACTACTACAACCGCCACCGCGCGATGCCCCCGGCCAGCAGCCTCAATGGCAGCTTTATCTTCTGGTATCCGTCGCTGAATCAGTGCCGGGCCATCATTACTGTCGACGATGAGCCCGACGAGGAATTGGCGCCGCATTTTGCCGCCACCCGCCACTTCGGCACCGTTGCCAACCCCTACGCGCGGGAGCGGGGCACGCACATTACCATTGGCATCCGGCCCGACAGCGTCGTGCTGAACCTGGTGCGCCGCGAGTGGCGCACGTCGCTGGCTTCGTGGGAGGGCATGGGCCGATGAGCGCGCCAACCGCCGCTAAAGCCGGCTGACGGCGGCCTGAAACGGGAATGAGTCCAGCGCCTCCCACGGCCCGTTGCGGTAAGCCCACAGCTGTAGCCCGGTGCCCACGGCGCAGAAAGGCGCAAAACCCGGCTGCAGCTCAGTTAGCAGCTGCCGGGCCACGGCCGGGTCTACCTTGTTTTGAATAGTGACGTGGGGTTGTAGCTTTTGCTGGTCCTGTGGCGTGAGGTGGGTGGCAAAATGCTGTTGTAGCTGCCGGTGCAGGGCGCGCAGGTCGTCGTTTTCCAGGGTGAAGGCCACGCCCCGGCCCAGCGAGCGCAACCCTGTAACCGTGAGCGACAGCTCGCATTGCGCCAGGCTGACATTGTGTAGCTGCTCGCATACCGCCTCTACTTCGCGGCCCGGCAGGTGGTGGAAAAGAGTAAGGTGGGCGGCCAGATAATTGATTTTGGGCGGAAAATGCTGACGCCGCAGGGCGTTGAAATACGTTTGTGCCGCATTGTCCAGGGTTAGGGTGAGGATGAGCGGAGAATCGGTGGGAGCGGACATGGGAAAGTCGAAAGGAAACCTTTTGGGTTACGAAAAGCCGCCCGCATTCGCCGCGTTGGGCCGGGCCAAGCCAGTAAACTTGCCCTGGTGATTAAAAGGCAAAATACTGCCTTTATTATATCATTACGGCTGTTTTGAGGACTTAATTTCGGCTGAAATGGGTTGACAAAATATCCGCCACCAACCTGGTTTTATGCTTACTTCCGGCTCGCTCGTTTCTTTTTCCGACACCTTACTTACCGACCAGCCAGCGCCTATTTTGGCCCCGCGCACGCACTCGGCCAAGCTGTGGCTGCCGCAGCGCGTGGTGTTCACGCCCGATGCTTTGGCCGAGGAATTCGGCCAGCAAATACTAGCCCGCGTATCGGCCCAAAACCTGGAAGTGGAGCTGCTCAAAAGCAACCGCCTCACCGGCCTGCGCGACCCTGACGGCGACGTGCGCGCCACCTACCGCACCGCCAAAAACACGCTGGCCATCGTGAAAGCCCCTGCCGGCGCCCTGCGCCTGCAGCCTACCCCGCCCTCGGCCAACTGGCAGCTTAACCTGGCCGAGGGCTGCCCCGCGCACTGCCAGTACTGCTACCTGGCCGGCAGCCTCAGCGGCCCGCCCGTGGTCAAGGCCTTCGCCAACCTGCCCCAGCTGCTGGCCAACACCGCCAGCTACGAGCAGCCGGGCCGCGTGGTAAGCTTCGAGGCCAGCTGCTACACCGATGTGCTGGGCATCGAGCACCTCACCGGCAGCCTGGCCGAAGCCGTGCGCTATTTCGGCACCCGCGAAGGCGCTCAGCTGCGCTTCGTGAGTAAGTACGACCACATTGGTCCGCTGCTGAAGGTGCCGCACCACGGCCGCACCCGCGCCCGCTTTTCCCTCAACGCCGAGCCCGTGGTCCGGCGGCTAGAGGGCGGTACGGCTTCCGTGGAGGCCCGGATTCAGGCTCTGCGCCATCTGGCGCGGCCGGCGGCGCAGGGCGGGGCCGGCTACCCGGTGGGCGTGGTGCTGGCCCCCATCATGCCCATTCCCGGCTGGCAGCACCACTATGCCGAGCTGTTTGACCGGCTGCAAGCGGCCCTCGATTTCGACTGCGACCTAACCGTGGAGTTCATCACGCACCGCTTCACGCCTGGCTCCAAAGACGTGCTGCTGCAGTGGTATCCCAACACCAGCCTCGACCTGGCCGAGGAAGGCCGCGCCGTGAAGCGCAACAAGTTCGGCGGCCTCAAATACGTGTACCAGCCCGAGCCGATGAAGGCCATGAAGGTCTGGTTCTACGCCGAGTGGCAGCGGCGATTCCCGAACGCGCCCGTGCAGTACTGGACGTAATTGAATTAAAAATTAGAAATGGAAGATTAAAAATTGATTGAGAGCACAAGGCTAAGAGCCGAAATGCCGGCCAAACTTGGTACACTCACATGTTAATTTTTAATCCCTCATTTTTAATTTTTAATTCAAATCAATGACTGATTCCGCTCCGTATTCGCTGCTCATTCAACACGCCGCGCAGGTCCTGACCCTGGCAGGTGGCGCCCCGGAACGGCCGTTGGCCGGCCCCGATATGAGCAGCTGGACAATTATTGAGCACGGTTACGTGGCCTGCGTGGCCGATAAAATAGTGGCCGTGGGCCCGATGAGCGAGTTGAACCGGGCGCGTATCGGCCCCGAAACGCACCTGCTCGACGCCACGGGGCGCGTGGTGATGCCGGGGCTGGTGGAGTGCCATACGCACCTGGTATTCGGCGGCAACCGGGCCGACGAGTTTGAACGCAAGCTGCGGGGCGAAACCTATCTCGACATTCTGGCCAGCGGCGGCGGCATCCTGAGTACGGTGCGGGCCACGCGGGCCGCTTCGGAGGCCGAATTGTTGGCAAATGCCCTGCATCACCTCGACGGATTTCGCCGCTACGGCGTGACTACACTGGAAGCGAAAAGCGGCTACGGCCTCGACCGCGACACCGAGCTGCGCTTGGTGCGGGTGGCCCGTGCGGCCGGCCAGCAGCAGCCGGTGCGCGTGGTGCCCACGTTTCTGGGCGCCCACGTGGTACCGCCCGAATTCAAGGCGGCGGGGCCGCAGGTTTACGTCGATTTTTTGCTGCGTGAAGTGCTGTCGGACCTCAAAGGAGAGGCGGCGTTCGTGGATATTTTCTGCGAGGAAGGGGCATTTCCGCTTGATGTGTCGCGCTATTACCTGGAGCAGGCGCACAAAATGGGATTCGGCCTGAAAATCCACGCCGAGCAGCTGCACAACCTGGGCGGCTGTGAGATGGCCGCCGCGCTGGGCGCCACCAGCGTGGACCATTGCGACTACCTCACGCCCGCGGCGGCCACGCGCATTGCCCGCCAAACCCAGGGGCGCACGGTGGCGGTGCTGCTGCCGCTGGTGCCGCTGTTCCTGCGCCAGCAGCAGTTCGCCGCCGGCCGCGAATTCATTGACGGCGGCCTGCCCGTGGCGCTGAGCACCGACTTCAACCCCGGCTCGTGCCCCAGCAAAAACCTTTGGCTGGCCGTATCGGTGGCCTGCCTCAAAATGGGCCTTCACCCCAAAGAAGCCGTGGCCGCCGTCACCCGCAACGCCGCCTGGGCCATTGCCCAGCAGCATGATTGCGGCAGCCTGGAACCCGGCAAGCGAGCCGACATCCTGGTGCTGAACGTGGGCAGCGTGGCCGAAATCCCGTATTGGCTGGGCGAAAACCCGGTGCAGCAGGTATTTATCGGCGGTGAGCTGGGGTGATGTCGCACCGGCCTGTCCCTTCCGCGTCAGCGCACTACCGCAAGTCGTAAGACACGCCAAACAGGGCGCCGGCGCTCCACAGGTAGCGCGGCGTTAGGCCAGATACCGGTTTTGGCAACGAGGTGAGGAAGTAGGTGGCGTTGGGCTGGGCCAGGAGTTCGAGGCGCGGTCCCACCCGGTAGTGCAGGTCCAGCCCGGCCATAACCGACACACTGAGCGGGCGATATAGGTAGTCGCCTTTGTTGGGAGCAGAAGAGGAGAATTGGCCGGTGCTGCTGCCGCCCAAGTACACGGCCACGTCGGTTCCGGCCAGCAGGCCGTAGCGCAGGCGCTTGCTGGCTGGCCCCAGCGCATAGCTCACGCGCAGGGGCACGGTGGCAAACCGGTAGGTGTCACGCTGGCTGAGGTTGACCTCCTGAGAGGCTCGCGTGGGGTTATTCAGCGCGGAATAAGTGGTGTAGGCAATCGGGCCGGAGTAATCGGTTTTCGTGGCGTATTCCTGGTAGCCCAGGCCTGCGCTCACGCCCCATCGGCCGTTCAGCCGGCGGCGCGCCTGCACTTGCAGGCCAAACCCGGTGCTGCTTTGTTCCTTCTTGGCCAAGGCATTGGGGACGTTGTCGCGGTTGGTAAAACCAGCTGCACCAGGGGGCGAATTACGGTTGGCCACCGGCCCCGAACCAGCGCTGGCACCCAGCGTCCGGAAGGTTTGCGCCGGGCCGCCCAGCAGCTGCACCGCCCATCGCCGGGCCACCACCGGCAGAGCCGGCACCGTATCCGAGCCAAGCCGGGCGGTGGGCAGCGGAAATTCTGCCAGGAACAAAACCGGCGTACGCCGCGGCATTGCGTCGGCCGCGGCAGTGCCTGGCGCGCTGCCAGAGGTGGCCGATGCGCCCTTGTTTGTGCCGGTTTGCGGGCTGCCGGGCAACGACTGCAATGCAAGTTTATCCGCCCGCGGGGCGGGAATCTTCGCCAACGCACCCGAAGGCGAAGCCGGGAAATAAGTCCCGGCCGCAAGCACCTCGGCTGGGGCAAAAGGCATCCCTACAGATTTATTCTCCTCTGAAGTGCTTTCCTGGCGCACAGCTTCCTTTCCGGCCTCACTACTTGCTCCAACGGCCGGTTTGCGGGCCACCGCACCCGAAGGATGAGTATCCGGCCTAGCATAAGCTGCATCAGAACGGCCCTCCGAAAAAGTACCTGGCCTGGTTGCAAACGGGCGCCGACCACGGGCATCAGCAGCGGCGCGGCTTACCGACGCGAGGTCTTTACGCTTTGGGAAAGCAGGAGATGCGTTTTCAGCAGTAGTAAAATCAGTGGCTTGGGTAGCGGTGGCGGGATTAGCTGAAGCCCGGATTGCGGGGCTGTTGGGCCCGGCCTCAGCTGCATCAGCCAACTCAGCGGCTGTTTGCGGCGGCACGGAAGCAGTACCTGCGGCATTGGTTTCGCTCCGCTTACCATTCACTGCCACTTGCCCGGTGCCGGCGGCCGACTGGCCTGGGCCCGCGGCGCGCCACCACTGCCAGCCCGCCCCGCCCACCACGGCCAGCAGCAGGCCCAGCAGCAGTACGGGGCTCCAGCGGCGGCGGCGGTTCCGCAGCTGAGGCGGCGCTACGGGCGGCGGCAGCTGGGCCCGAATTCCGGCCCACAGCCGCGCCGGCGGCTCCTGGCCGTAATCGGCTAGCCGGTCGCGCAGGGCATCGTATAAGTCGTCGGGTTGGGGGTCGGTCATGGCAATTGCGGGTGGTGGTGGGCCGCCAGGCGGGTTTCGAGCAGCCGGCGGGCCCGCGCCAGCTGCGATTTGGAAGTGCCTTCGGCGATGCCAAGCAGCTTGCCTATCTCCTGGTGCGAGTAGCCTTCCACGGCATATAGGTTGAGCACCGTGCGGTAGCCGGGTGGGAGCGTGGCCAGCAGCGCCAGCAGGTCGTCGGCCGCCAGCTGCTCCAGCGCCGAGGGCTCGGCACTGGCCACGTTGTCGGCCAGGGCGTCGGGGTCGACGCCGGGGCCGGGGTGGCGGAGGCGGTGCTGTTCCAGCGCGTGCAGGGAGGTAGTGACGGCAATGCGCCGCGCCCACGCCTCAAAGGGGCCCTGGCCCTGATATTGGTCGAGGCGGGTGAATATTTTGACGAAAGTATTTTGCAGCGCGTCTTCCGCTTCGGCCCGGTTGGGGCAGTAGCGCAGGCATACGCCCATGAGCAGATAGGCCAGCTTCTGGTAGAGCAGGTGCTGCGCCGCCGATTCGCCGCGCCGGCAGGCCGCCAGCAGCGCCGCATCGACCGGGGCAATGGGGGGCGGCATAGAAAAAAATAGGTGAAGGCCGGCTGTACAGCACCCGCCTCGTGCAAACCTGACCGGCGGCCGGCCTTTGGCGTTGCACGGTCCCTAAATTTATTTTACATTTTTTTTTCAAAGGCATTGCCGCGCGCCGCGCCGTATTCTTGCCCACGCAACCCGAAAAACTTCTAAAAGCGCCAATTACCGTGATACGATACTTCCACGTCGATGCATTCGCCCAAAGCCCTTTCACCGGCAACCCCGCCGGCGTGTGCCCGCTCCAAACGTGGCTGCCCACGGCGCTGATGCAGCAGATAGCGGCCGAAAACAACCTGGCCGAAACAGCTTTCATCGTGCCCCGCAGCGGTTCAGCGGCCGAATACGACATTCGCTGGTTTACGCCTACCGTCGAAATCGACTTGTGCGGCCACGCCACGCTGGCCTCGGCGCACGTCCTGTTTTCGCACCTGGGCTTTGCCGAGCCGCAAGTGGTTTTCCACAGCCAGAGCGGGCCGCTGCGGGTTTCGCGGGAAGCCGACGGCCGCCTCACGCTCGATTTTCCGTCGCGCCCGCCCCAGGAAATGACCACGCACCCCACCGGCCTGGCCGACGGCCTGCGCGCCACGCCGCTGCACGCGCTGGCCGCCCGCGACCTGCTGGTCGTGTTCAACACCGAAGCCGAAGTGCGCGCCCTGAACCCCGATTACGCTCGCATCGCGGCCCTCGAATACGTGGGCGTCATCGCCACCGCGCCCGGCACCGATGGGATAGATTTTGTGTCCCGCTTCTTCGCGCCCCGCGTGGGCGTGCCCGAAGACCCCGTCACCGGCTCGGCCCACAGCACCTTAATTCCTTACTGGGCCGCAAAGCTGGGCAAAACCGAGCTGCGCGCCCGCCAGATTTCGCCCCGCGGCGGCGACCTGTGGTGCCGCCTGCGCGAGGGCGACCGGGTGGACATCAGCGGCTACGCCGTGACGTACAAGACGGGGGAGCTATTGGTTAATATTTAGTTTCTGCCGTGTGAAAGAAAGATATAGCCTCTTGTAATTATATTATGAAGTGCTGTGTACTATTCATTTCTTGTGCTTTAAAAAAGCATAATTTTACATAATTACAGCATAACCAATTGTATATGATGGAACGACCTAAAGCGATGTCTTCAACAATCGTTGAAGCAGGCAATGAGCTTATAATTATTACTCCTAAAAAGAAGAGTTGGATAGTTATAATAGTGCTGTCGATTTTAACATTGCAGTTCTCTGTTGGACTATTGATTACTCTCCTTCCTGATGAAACCACACCGGTAATAGGCAGAGTTATTATGGCCGGAT
>JAYSZD010000243.1:0-4799 GCA_043738185.1 Hymenobacter sp.
TTGAGGCATTTTTGCAGCAGCAGGTGTACCGGCCGCTGGGAGCCAGCACCCTGGGCTTCCGGCCCACCAACCGCTTTCCGCTCGCTCGCATCGTGCCTACGGAAGTGGATTCGGCGTTCCGGCGCCAGCTGCTGCATGGCACTGTGCACGACGAAAGCGCGGCGCTGCTGGGCGGCCTTTCGGGCCACGCCGGCTTATTTGGCAGCGCCACCGACGTGGCCAAGCTCGCCCAAACCTACGCCTGGGGCGGGCGCTACGGCGGCCAGCAGGTGTTCGACCAAGCCCTACTGGCCGACTGGACGCGCTGTCAGTTTTGCCCCGATAACCGCCGCGCCCTGGCCTTCGACCGACCTGCCACCAACCCCGCGCCGGGCGCTTCGGCCAGTAGCTTCGGGCACACCGGTTTCACAGGTACTTACTTCTGGGTCGACCCGAAGGAAGAATTGGTGGTGGTGCTCCTTACGAACCGGGTGCATCCGTCGCGGAGTAACAACAAGCTGAGCGAACTGAGCGTGCGCAGCAGCTTGTTGCAGTTGGTGCTGGAAGCGGTGCGGAAATAGTTGAACGACTTGAATTGAAGTCGAGTTTATAGTCTGTTTATCAGATATTTATAGATAATTCGATGCATTGAGTTGCTCTCATTTCACAGCACCTGTCTACACTAGTTGAACGAGTGTTTCACCTCTCCTTCGTCTGCGGGAAAGACGGTTATCAAGAAGCACTTCGCAAGTCCTGCTTCAATATCCTGAATTATTGCCTAGCTTGGAAGCCTGCTTATCCCACCCAACCCCGCTCCCCATGCAAGGACTTATGATGGCCGACCAGCTGCGCGTAGCTGGCATAATCGAACACGCCGCCAAGTGGCACGCCGATACCGAAATTGTTTCGCGCCTGCCCGAAGGCGGCATTCACCGCTGCACCTACGCGCAGGCTCACGAGCGCAGCAAGCAGCTGGCTAATGCCCTGCTGCGGGTGGGCATTACCGACGGCGACCGGGTGGCCACCATTGCCTGGAATACGCACCGCCACTTCGAGCTGTACTACGGCGTGGCCGGCATCGGGGCGGTGTGCCACACCATCAACCCGCGGCTGTTTCCGGAGCAGCTCGTCTATATTATTAACCACGCCGAAGACCGGCTGCTGTTTTTCGACCTTACCTTTCTGCCGCTGGTGGAAAAGCTGGCGCCCGTGTGTCCCAAAGTCGAGAAATGGGTGCTGATGGCTCCGGCCCAGTACTTGCCTGCCGGCTCGGAAATGCCCGGCCTGTGCAGCTATGAAGACCTGTTGGCCGCCGAAAGCGCTGATTACGAATGGCCCATGCTCGACGAAAATACGGCCTGCTCGCTCTGCTACACCTCCGGCACCACCGACCAGCCCAAGGGCGTGCTCTACTCACATCGCTCCACGCTGCTGCACGCCATGGCCATCTCGCTGCCCGATGCGCTCAACTGCTCGGCCTTGGATGTCATCATGCCCGTGGTGCCCATGTTCCACGTCAATGCCTGGGGCCTGCCGTATGCCGCGCCGCTCAACGGCGCCAAGCTGGTGCTGCCCGGCGCGGGCATGGATGCCGCTAGCTTGTACGAGCTATTTGAAAGCGAGGGCGTTACCTTCTCGGCGGGCGTGCCAACCATTTGGCTGGGGCTGCTGCAGTTTATGCGCGAAGGCCAGCGGCAGTTCACCACCCTGCGCCGCACAGTGGTGGGCGGCTCGGCCTGTCCTCCGGCTTTGATGCAGGCCTTTGAGGAAGAGTTGGGCGTTACCATCATGCACGCCTGGGGCATGACCGAAACCAGCCCTCTGGGCACTGCCGGCCACCTCAAGCCCAAGCACCAATCACTGAGCCCCGCCGACAGCCGGGCGGTGCGCGCCAAACAGGGCCGCGTGGTGTTTGGCGTCGATATGAAGATTGTGGGCGACGACGGGCAGGCGCTGCCGCACGACGGTGTGGCTTTCGGCGACTTGCTGGTGCGCGGCCCGTGGGTGGTGGCTGACTATTTTGGCAGCGGTACGCCCGGCGAGCTCACCGCCGATGGCTGGTTCCGGACCGGCGACGTAGCCACCATCGACGCCGACGGCTTCATGCAAATTACCGACCGATCGAAGGACGTTATCAAGTCCGGTGGCGAGTGGATTTCCAGCATCGATTTGGAGAACCTGGCCGTGGGCCATCCGGCCGTGGCCGAAGCCGCCGTCATCGGTGTGGCCAGCGCCAAGTGGAGCGAGCGGCCGCTACTTGTGGTGGTGCGCCGCCCGGGTATGGAGGTGTCGGCCGAGGAGCTGCTGGTCTTCTTCAAAGGCAAAGTGGCCCGGTTTTCCGAGCCCGATGCCGTGGAATTTGTGGACCAGTTGCCGCACACCGCCACCGGCAAGCTGCTCAAAACGCAGCTGCGGAAGGATTTTGCGGGATATTCGGTGGCGTAGGCTACAGGGTGTCGTAGTAGGCTATCAACTGGATGACATCGCGTTCCCGGTTCAGCTTCAAGGCTCGTTTGCTTGCGTACGCAGCCAAGGCCGGCCTGTGCGCGGGCGGTAGCGCCGCTAGCAACGCCTTGTAGTTTAGCTCAAGCGGCGCAATTAAGTTATCACCGCCTTTTTTGAGAAAATAAGTGGCTTTTTCGTATCTGCTGGTCCACCCTCCCCGTTGGGCAATTTTTTCGGTAACGACCCGGCGGCAGAGCAACACCGTGCGTCCGGAATCGTAACGGACTTCGAAAAAGGCGGTGCGCAGCGTGGCGTTTTCCAGCCGGGCGTTGAGGTAGCGGCGGTAGACGCGGCGGGTTCCCAACAAGGAATCTCCCACGGCGAATGCCTTCAGAACCGCCATGTTAATGGGCTCGGGTTCGTCGGTGGCCGAGCGGGAGTAGAGCTGCTGGGTAGTGGCGTCGAATTTCAGCCAGGGCCGCGAGACAGCGCCGCTATAGGGCTGTAGAATGCCACGAGTCCAGTAGGGCACCGGATAGAAAACGGGGGGCGTAGCGGGGGACTTATTTGGCGCAGATAGCAGATTCCTTCGTTCCCTGGCTATGGCTTCGGCCGTATTCGCAATATTCGAGTCTTCTGGAACGAATTGAGCCAAGGCGCTGGTGTAAGCCAACAGACCGAACGGAAGAAGGCGGAGCAGGCGCATGAGAAGGAGGTAACAAGATGGAGTGAGTAACGAGTGGCCCACCGCGGCCAGCTAACCACGAATATAATTTGGCAAAGAAGTGCAAACCGTTTGAGCGTCAGTGCCTAGAATGCCCCGTGTCCAAAGTAGGATAAACCTAGCCTCACTTTCCCAATTCCTCGGCGCGGTCGCGGGCGGCCCTGGCACCGGCCATCAGGCCCTCGCGCACCTGCCCGGCCCCGAAGGCGTGCATGGCGGCCTCGGTTGTGCCACCTTTGGAAGCCACTTTGGCAATCCAGTCGGTGCAGCTCAGGCCCGATTGGGAGTAGAGCTCTACGGCGCCGCGGAAGGTCTGGCTCACTAATAGCTCGGCTTCGGCGGGGGAGAAGCCCATCTGGGTGGCGGCACTCATCAGAGCGTCCATGCAGTAGTACACGTAGGCCGGGCCGCTGCCCGAAATGGCCGTGGCCGCGTCGATGGCGGATTCTGTTTCGACGTAAACCGTCTTGCCGGTGGTGCTGAGCAGGTTTTGCACCTGCACCAGCTCGGCGCGGGTCACTTCGTCGGTGCTGGTGAAGGCCGTCATGCCCATACCGATTTGGGCCGGCAGGTTGGGCATGGCCCGGATGATTTTAGGCGTGCCCAGGGCTTTGCGCAGCGTGGCAATGCGCACGCCGGCCATGATGCTGAGCACCACCTGCTGCGGCTGCACCAGGCCGCGCAAGGTTTCAAAAAGCGCCGGCGAATCCTGCGGCTTCACGGCCAGAATCAGGATGTCGGCGCCGGGCACGCAGTCGTTCGCGTGGCCCCACACGGTGCCGATGTCGTGAATGGCCAGCGCCGGCACGCGCTCGGGCGAGCGGGCCAGCAGCCGCAAATCGAGCCGCGAGGTGATGTGGGCCCGCACAAAGCTGCGGGCATAGGTCAGGCCCATGTTGCCGCCGCCAATAATCAGAATTTTCATAAAAGAAATAGTATTTCCGCCGCAAAGAACATCCCAATGGCCAAACCTGTCGGCCAATAGGCATTGTCATCCTTCACAAGCGGACGCCAGATGGAGGTTGACAATGCTTGAAAAACGGTTTCCTAACCGTTGCGCGGTGGATACCCGGAGCTCACACTTTCCACACGAGGCCTTTTTTGTACATCCAACTTAGAATGCCCAGCCAGATGAGTACCAGCAGTACTGCTCCGGCCAGCGAAGCTGCGCGCGGGTCGGCAAAATAGGGCGCTATGACCCATTCGTAGAGCCACTCCTTCAGGCCCAGGGTTTTGCCGCCCGGCCCCGGCAGCCGGAATAGGGCAAACGTGCGCGACAATACCACCGACAAACTGAACACTAGGATGGCATTGACGCCGTAGACCACCGCCGGTCGCGTCCAGGCGCGGTGCCCCTGGGCATCGCAAATCCAGTAGAGCGCGGCCAGGCCCGCCATTGCCAGCCCGCCGGTGTAGAGTACGTACGAGCTGGTCCAGAGGGCTTTGTTGATGGGAAACCACGGCTCCCATATCAGCCCAAGCACGGTGACTACGCCCGCCGCTACGAACAGCCAGGCAACTTTGGCGGCGGGCTCCCGGTCCGGCCGCCGCAGCCACTGCGCGCTGAGCACGCCCAGCAAGCCGGTGCACAGGGCGGGCAGGGTGCCCAGCAGGCCTTCGGGGTCCCAGGTTTTGCTTTGGTTCCAGAGGT
>JAYSZD010000244.1:0-1964 GCA_043738185.1 Hymenobacter sp.
TACGGCAAAGGCACCGTGATGAAGCTCTCCGACAACAAGGTGGGCGACATTCCGAGCATCAGCACCGGTTCGCTTTCGCTCGACATTGCCCTCGGCATCGGTGGCGTGCCCCGCGGCCGCGTGATTGAAATCTACGGCCCAGAATCGTCGGGTAAGACGACGCTGACCATGCACATGATTGCCGAGGCGCAGAAAAAAGGCGGCATGGCCGCGTTTATCGACGCCGAGCACGCCTTCGACAAATCGTACGCCGAGAAGCTGGGCATCGACACCAGCAACCTGCTCATCGCCCAGCCCGACAACGGCGAGCAAGCCCTCGAAATCGCCGACCAGCTGATTTCCTCGGGTGCGATTGACATCATCGTCATTGACTCCGTGGCGGCCCTTGTGCCCAAAGGCGAACTGGAAGGCGACATGGGCGACTCGAAAGTGGGCCTGCACGCCCGTCTCATGAGCCAGGCCCTGCGTAAGCTCACCGGCACCATCAACAAAACGGGCTGCTGCTGCGTGTTCATCAACCAGCTGCGGGAAAAAATCGGTGTGATGTTCGGCTCGCCCGAAACCACGACCGGCGGTAACGCCCTGAAATTCTATGCTTCGGTACGCCTCGACATCCGCCGCATCGGCCAAATCAAGGAGGATAAGGACAACGTGACCGGCAACCGCACCAAGGTGAAAGTGGTGAAAAATAAAGTGGCGCCGCCCTTCAAAGTGGTCGAGTTCGACATCATTTACGGCCAGGGCATTTCCAAAGTCGGTGAGATTGTGGACCTGGGCGTCGACATGGGCATCATCGGCAAGTCGGGCTCGTGGTTCAACTACGGCGAAACCAAAATCGGTCAGGGCCGCGAAGCCGTAAAGACGCTGCTGCTTGACAACCCCGAGCTGGCAGCCGAAATCGAGAAGAAAATCCGCGACATGGCCAAGGGCGACACGGACGTGATTCCCGTGGACCTGACCATCGTGGAAGACGGCGAAGACACGCTCTAAATCGGTTCCGGCCCGAAAGGACCGCACGCCGCGCCAGAAAGCCCGCTGCCCACCGCAGCGGGCTTTTTTACGTCCGTATATTTGGGAAATCTGAGGCTGGCACCGCGTTTGTTTAGGCTCGTTCGCTCTAATTGGTACAATCGTATTGGTGTAATTATATGACTCGCCGCTGGCTTCTGCTTACTCCCGCTCTCATGCTCTTGCTGGCGGCCGCGCCACCGGCCCTGGGGCCCGGCGATGCCGTGCGCAGCATTCCGCAGTCCAGCTTTGGCCGCGGCGAGGTCATCCGCTACACGGTACACTATGGCCTCATCAACGGCGGCGAGGCCACGGTAGAAACCGCCCCTGGCCTGGAGCGCGTGAACGACCGGCCGTGCTACAAGGCCACCGTGAGCGGCCGCACCACGGGCTCGTTCGACTTCTTTTTGCGCATCCGCGACCAGTGGCGGGCTTACATCGACACGACCAGCATTTTGCCCCTGCGCTCCCAGCGCGACATTGCCGAGAAAAACTACCGCAAGAAGGAAACCGTCACCTACGACCACGTTAACGAAGTGGCAGATGTTGAGACTCACCACAAAATCAAGCCCAAACGCACGACTGTAAAGGTGGCCAAAAACACGCTGGAGCTGGTGAGTGGTTTTTACTACCTGCGCACGTTCGATTTCAATAAGATGCGCGTGGGCGAAGTCATCAAAGTGCCCGGCTTTTTTGACGGCGACAATTTTATGTTGGAAGTCACGTACAAGGGCCGGCAGATTGTGGAGACCATGGCCGGCGACGTCCATGCGTTCAAGCTGGTGCCCAAAATGCCTAATAACAAGCTGTTTCGGGGCGAAAACGCCATCGCCGTGTACCTGTCCGACGACCGCAACAAGATTCCGGTGCTGTTTCAGGCCGAAATGTTCGTGGGTACCGTGAAGGTGGACATGGTGCGCTACCAAGGCCTGAAATCGCGCCTCAACATGGTGAAC
>JAYSZD010000245.1:0-1964 GCA_043738185.1 Hymenobacter sp.
TTCATGAAAAACCTGCCTTTTGGCGCAGTGGGCCGCGGTGGCCTGCTGCTCGGGTTGCTGCTGGCCGCGTGGCCGGGCAACCTGCTGGCCCAAGTTCCAGCCCCCGCTGCTGCCGCGGAAGGGCCGATGCTCATGCAGCCCGCCGTGCTGGGCATGCTGGCGCTGCTGCTCGTCATCATTATCGGGGCCGCCATCGTGCTGGTTTCGCGCGTGGCCTCGCTGGTGCGCGGCAACCAGCCGCCATCCACGGAAAACGCGGCCGGGCGCTTCGACGAGACGGTAACCAACCTCTCGCCGGCCCAGGTGGACACCATCGTGGCGCGGCAGCAGGCCCAGCACTTTGCTCTCGCCGGGCAGGAGCTGGGCAGCCTCAACCCCGCCCGCGACCCGCAGGGCCTGGTGCAGCACGTGGAACTGGACGTGCACTCGCCCTGGCTGCACGAGAAGCGGCACACGGCGCCTTTCACCGACCTCGACCCTAAGCTCACGAGCCTGGTGGCGGCGTTTCTGCTGTGTTCGGCGTTTTGGCTGGTGCTGGGCACCACAGTAGGCTGGTACGCGGGCATCAAGTTCGTGAGCCCCGACGTGGACCACGTGGCCGCTCTCTCGTTCGGGCGGCTGCGGCCCATCCACACCAACATGGTGTTCTGGGGCTGGACCTCGCTGGCCATGCTGGGGCTGGGCCACTTCGTGGTGGCCCGCACCAACAACACGCCGCTGTTCAGTTTGCGCCTGGGCTGGTGGACGCTAGGCCTTATCAATGCCAGCGTGGTGCTGGGCACGGCCTGCCTGCTGGCGGGCATCAACAACGGCGGCGGCGAGTACCGCGAGTACATCTGGCCGGTGACGCTGCTCTTTGCCATGGGCGTGATTCTGGCCCTGGTTAACTTCTACCAGACCGTCGCCGCCCGCACCACCGAGGAGTTCTACATCTCGAACTGGTATATCCTGGGGGCCACTGTCTGGGGCATTGTGCTCACGGTAGTGGCCTATCTGCCCTGGTACCAGAACGGCATGGGCGAAACCATCATCCAGGGCTACTACATGCACATGGGCGTGGGTATGTGGTTCATGACCTTCACCCTAGGGCTGATGTACTATTTCCTGCCCATGTCGCTGAACAAGCCCATCTACTCCTACTCGCTGGGCGTGCTGGCCTTCTGGACGCAGCTGCTGTTCTACTCGCTCATCGGCACGCACCACTACATTTTCAGCCCCCTGCCCTGGTGGCTGCAAACGGTGGCCATCGTCTTCAGCGTGGGCATGATTATTCCCGTGCTGGCCGGCACCATCAACTTCCTGATGACCTTCAAGGGCGGGCGCAAGCGGGTAGGCGACTCGTACTCGCTGCCGTTTATGCTGCTGGGCGTGCTGTTCTACTTCGTGGGCTCGTTCCAGGGCTCGCTGCAGGCGCTGCGCTACACCAACCTGGTCTGGCACTTCACCGACTTCAACGTGGCCCACTCCCACGTCACGATGTACGGCATCGTGTCGTTCATGCTCTGGGGCTGCATTTATACCTTGGCACCCAAGCTGCGCGGGCGCGAGCCCCGGCAGGCGCTGGTGGGCATCCACTTCTGGTTTGCCCTCATCGGGTTGCTGGGCTACAGCATGTCGCTGATGATAGGCGGCACGCTCAAAGGCCTGAGCTGGATGGCCGGCGAGCCCTTCATGAAATCGGTGGTGCTGATGGCCCCTTACTGGCTGTGGCGGGCCATTGGCGGCACGTTTATGCTGCTGGCCCACTTCGTGTTTTTCTACAACCTGGTGGACATGCTCCGCCGCCCCTCGGCCGCGGCCGCGCCCGTTCGCGCCGCTGAATCCGCGCCCGTCCCTGAACCCCTCCCCCATGAAGTCCTGGAGTCTGTATAAGAATCACCGCCTGTTTACCGGCACCGTGTTCGGCGTTTTTCTGGGCCTCACCGTCCTGATTGCCGTGCAGCCCGCCGCCAAAATTCAGGCCG